>JASHYD010000175.1 GCA_030043175.1 Xanthobacteraceae bacterium
CGGCACCGATCTCAATGCGATGCGAGCCATACCGAACGACCGCATCTTCCTGGTCCAGATCGCCGACGCACCCAAGCTCAACATGGACTATCTTTCCTGGAGCCGCCATTATCGCTGCTTTCCCGGACAAGGAGAACTCGCCATTGACCCGTTCACGGACGCCCTGCATGCAACCGGTTTCGACGGGCTCATTTCACTGGAAATCTTCAACGACAGCTTCCGAGCCGGATCCGCGCGCTACGTTGCAATCGATGGCCAGCGCTCGCTGCTTGTGATGCTTGACGAGCTCCGGCAGCGCACCGGAGTGCCGGTCAGGGGACTGCCGCCACTGCCGCCGCGCGCGCATTGCCGCGGTATCGATTTCATCGAGTTCGCTTTGGACGAAGCGGCTGCCGAAACCTTCCAGACGGCATTGACCACGCTCGGCTTCGCCAAGGTCGGCGTCCACAAGTCAAAGGCCGTGACACGTTGGCGGCAGGGCGACATCAATCTCGTCGTCAACTGCGACAAGGAAGGGTTCGCCCATTCCTTCAACATCACTCACGGCTCCGCCGTCTGTGCGATGGCGCTGAAGGTTGATGACGCAGCCGCGACGCTCAGGCGCGCCGCCGAGCTGCTCGACCTGCCATTCCGGCAGGTGGTGCGAACCGGCGAGATCGACATTCCGGCCGTGCGTGGGCTCGGCGGCAGCCTGCTCTATTTCATTGACGATAACACCGATCTAGGCCGCCATTGGGAGATCGACTTTGAGGAGCCGCGATCATCTGCTGGCGGCTCCGAAGCGCCGGATGCGGGGCTCATCGCCTTCGACCATGTCTCCCAGTCGATGCAGCACGAGGAGATGCTCACCTGGCTCTTGTTCTACACCTCGCTCCTCGCGGTGCAGAAGACACCGGCTCAGGATGTGCTCGACCCTGGCGGGATCGTGCATAGCCAAGTCGTTGATACCACAGATGGAGCGTTCCGGCTCGTGCTCAATGCCTCGCAAAGCCGCCAGACTCTGTCATCACGCTTCCTGACCGACCTGTTCGGCTCCGGCGTGCAGCACATCGCCTTTGTGACGAGTGATATCTTTGCGACCGCCAAGCAGCTGCGGGCAAGGGGGGTCGAACTGCTGGCAATCCCCGAAAACTACTATGACGATCTCGAGGTCCGCTTCGATTTTCAGCCGGGCGCGCTCGATCGGCTGCGCGCGAACAACGTCCTCTACGACCGTCAAGGCACCGGAGAATATTTCCAGATCTACACCAAGACTTTCGATGGGGGATTTTTCTTCGAGATCGTGGAGCGGCGTGCCTACGCGGGCTTCGGCGCCGCCAACGCTGCGATCCGCCTCGCCGCCCAGACTCGCCTGGTGCGCGATCCAGTCGGTTTAGGACGCTGAACGCGACGCCTCGTTGATCGAGCCGGTCAAACCAATCGTATCACACGAGCTCGTCCTGAGGCGGCCGCAAAGCATCGCCACGGCTCGCTTGTAGGTCCTTGGCGGCGCGCGCATCCTTCGCTAGCGCTCAGGTCACCGATGATATCGATATCAAACGATGACAACGCTGGCTATTGTAGAGATATTCGGATGTTTGCAAGGGGGTCGTTTCGTTTGCGCCGTCGCCGTTTGCACTGGAAACCCGTCATGAGCCGCGTCGCGGCTCAGTGGATATCGCTCCGCAGGCAGGTGCTGGAACACAGGGCGCAGCTGAGCCTTTCCGTCCGGGTGACGACAGCGGCTGTGTCGAGCTTCATCCTTTCGCACGTGCTGAATCTTCCTGTGCCGCTGTGGGCTGTGTTGACGGCAGTCATCTTGACACAGGTCAGTTTCGGCAGGTCGCTGAAGGCGACGATCGACTACATGGTAGGCACTGTTGGCGGCGCCATCTACACGGGCGCGCTCGCCACGCTGGTACCCCACGCCGGCGACATCGCGCTGGCAGGTGCCCTCGTTTTGGCCGTCGGGCCATTGGCGTTGTTCGGAGCGGTCAATCCGCGCTTCAACGTGGCGACGTTCACGGGAGTGATGGTGCTCTTGTTGCCCGGCTTCGCCCACGGAAGCCCGATCGAGTCTGCATTCTATCGGGTGGTGGAGGTCGCGGTCGGAAGCATCACTGCGCTCGCGGTGTCGCTCCTGATATTGCCCGCGCGCGCCCATTCTCTCGCGATCGAAGCGGCAGCTCAGATGCTCGATCTCGCGGCGCGGTCCATTCCTGAGCTGTTCACGGGCTTCGCCCAAACGTGCGATGCATCGGCGATGGGAAGCATCCAGGACGGGATCGGGCAGGCCATCGCACGGTTGCAGACGATCGCCTCGGAGGCGAAGCATGAGCGGATAAGCTTTCTTGAGGCGGAGCCTGAATTGGCGCCTTTGCTGCGCACGCTGTTGCGGCTGCGCCACGACCTCGTGATGATTGGACGAGCCGCCGCCGAGCCGCTGCCCGAGACCATCCGGCAGAACCTCGGACCGGCGATCGCGCGCGTCGCGGAAAGCGCCGCCGGCTATCTTCGCCAAAGCGGAGAAGCGCTGGCCGCCCGGCGTGCGGGACCGCCGCTCGCCGCGGCCGAACCAGCGCTCGACGGTTGCGCCGAGGCATTCGCGGCGATTCGGCGTGAGCGCCTCACGCTGGGGCTGCCCGTAGATGCGGTGGAACGCATCTTCGCCTTGGGGTTCGCGCTCGAACAGCTGCGCCACAATTTCCGCGATCTCGAACGCTGCGTGCGCGATGCGGCGCGCCGGAAGTAATTGCCCTCACTGCGACCCCTTCTTCGCCGCCTCTGCCGCGGCCTTCTCCGCGGCACGCGCTCCTGCGAGGATGCTGCCCATCGCGTAATTACCCTCGTGACACGCGTATTCGTAGATCGGATCGTCGCTCTTGCGCATCGGAACGATCGCTGTCCACGGTCTCGTCCACACCGTCGGATCTTCGACCGTGAATTGGTAGGTGAGCGTGTCAGGGCCAGTGCGCGTGAAGCGCTCGATCAGATGCGTGTTGGCGCTGGAGTTTGGCAGGCTGGTCTCACGTTTGAAATTTATGGTGTCGACAACCAACGTGTCACCCTCGAAATGGCCGCGCGAGTCTCCCTTCCATTGGCGAAGCTCTCCGTGGGGACGTCCATCCAAGGGTATGATGCGCGCGTCGTGGACCATTTCGTTGAGAATCACCACATATTGCGGCGTCTGGAACAGCTCGACGTTGTTGTTGTAGGCGCCCGGAGTCATTGGCGGTCCGGCGTTGAGCCCGACAAGACAACGCTCTTGCAAAGGCCGGTCCTCCCACGAATCGGCGTGGGGGTGTCCAAGCTGCGTATCGCGCTGTTCGGCAGCGCGCAGCTCCGCGCGCTTCTTGCCATCTGGCGTCATCTCGGGAAGGCGGCCGTTGGGCGGATCGACGATCAACGACGTGCGCCTTGTGCCGACGATCTTGCTGCCGCGGTCGTACCAGAACTCGTTGTAGGGAACAACGCCGCCCGGCGGATACATCAAGCCACCAACCTCAGGATCGATCAGATCGCGGTTCTGGCGCTGATTTTCTTCCTTTTCAAAGTTCGCTGCTTCCTCCTCAGTGAAAAATTCCTTTGTCCCGAGCGATGCGGGCCGCTCCATCGGCGTGATGGTGCGGTAGTCCCACACTCCCCGCAAGTCCGGCTGACCGTCCTGCGTTCGTGGCGCCGTCCAGGTCTCGCCCGCGACGGGCGCGGGCATCAGGAATGCAGCCGCAACGATGACTGACAAACTGCCCATTGAAGTGAGAAGTCGATGGTTCATATGAAAACCTCCCTTTCACTTGCTTGGTTGCTTGCGAAGATGCCCGTACATGAGCTCTTCCACGAACTCCACGCACTTGAATTCCATCAGCTGAGCGTTCTTCTCCAACCGACGATAGAGCGGCATGCTCATTTTCCAGGGTCGCGAAAATACTTTGGGATCATCGATGGTAGCTTCGTAG
>JASHYD010000176.1 GCA_030043175.1 Xanthobacteraceae bacterium
CGGTCGCCCCATGTACCGCTGCCCTGTTTTTCCTGTCTCAATCAGCCACCGACCAAGCTTCGTTTCAGCGTCTACTCTGATCACGCGCGCTTGTCGTTCTGTCTCTGTGTCGTTTGCAAGATAGTATTGCAGTTCTAAGCCCGCCGCCTTGTCGAGGATCACCCTAATCCGATCGATCTCGTGGGCCTCCTCAAATACTTGGTGAGCCAGCGTAGTCCAGCGGGAATAAAGAATGTCGATTACACGATCCACGCAGTCGAAGTCGGCGGCGGCGCTGAGCATGATGGGACCCGGCGGTGGAGCCGACTCAAGCGCCTTCGGCTCTTCATTCGCTATGATGATGCCGGCGGCAGTCGGCATTTTAGTCTTACCCACCAGCAATGCGATACCATCGGGCGATAATGTCAAGTCAGTTTGTGCGACGGCTGGAGCAATATCGCGCTTCTGTTCGGCGGCTGACGCGTCCTCGATCGTCCGCTCGCCTGGCGTCTGTAGTGCCAGCGACTGCGAATCGGACAATGTGGGTTCGTTGGCTACATCACGGGATGCCTGGGCTTGCTCGGCTGGCTTCCGGCTCTTGTTGGACGCCGGCGGCTTCCGCTTGTGTCCTGTGATGATTTCCTTCACCTGCGCGTGGCTCAGCTTCTCGCCGTTCTGGGCCCGCCCCATGACCTCGGTCCGGGCCGCCTCCGGAACGCTATCCGGAGCGATAAGGTAGAGGAGGCTGCGAGGCAAAGTGTGCAAAATTTGCACACTTTGATGGCCAAACTGCTTATGGACGTCGAGAAGGTTATACGCAGTCCGCCGCGACATCTTTAGGCGGCGCTCGACCCATCCCTCGAAACCGCCATCACCACGCTGGTAGCGATGGAGTTCGTGCGCCTCAGCAACTAGTGCTGCGACGCGCATGATCGCCGTGCACAGCACCGACTCGATCTCGACGGCGATGGCCTCCAGGCGCGTCTCGTGCTCCTGTTCGGCCGGCACCTCTTCGAGGTTCATCGTCTCATTCGAGGGCAAATATGCCGATTCATGGACGTTCGAGATGGCTTCCTCGCTCTCGATGCTCATGCACATTCTCCTTCTTCGGTGCCGGCCTTTGCATAATTCACCCTCGTGCTAACGGATTGGCGATGCCGATGGCTGCTAAGGCTGCAGAGGCTTGTTCCCGCCTCTCCCGTGACCATGTCGGCCAACACGTGCCGTGTAGCCAGGCTGCACCGGGGGGCGTGGTCCCGTAGGGCAGCACAACGTCGTTTAGGCGGTCCCCTCGACCGCAGACGACGCAACGGCCGGCCGGCGAAATGACCGGGTTTTTGTTCAGCCAAGTCGCAATACAGGCCGCCAACGCCTTAGCCTCAGCGAGGTCCCGTTGTAGCCCTGCGTCGCGCTGGAAGACCTTGGTGCGCTCCTCAAACAGCGCCCTCCAGTCTTCGGCCGACCGGCCGATCGCGACCGACCTCAAGAGCGCGAGGATGCTAACCTTGTGATACGAGAGAACATCGAGCACAGCTGACGGGGGTGGGGCCGCGGCCTCCAGCACTAAGTCATCGCCGTCGACCTTGATGTTGACACCAGCGGCACGAACCGCGTTGAGGGCTTCGCTCGGGTTCATATGCGGACTCTCCACGGTCGCGTCTGTCTTTCACTCGGCCCGGATTGGGGAGAGAAGGTTCCGTCCGCACCGTCCGTAGTGGTCTCGCTGCTGGGTCTAACGGCCGCGATGCGGACGGTAGGAGCATTAACAAGATTGTTTGCGTCCGCCGGAGCATGCGCACCATTGGCAACCGTCCGCAGGTCGGCCCCTGCAGAGACCTGCGCTGCGCTGCCGTTCACCATGGACGCGGACGGTGCGGACGGTGCGGACGGTCCTGTCCCTCGACTTTCGGGAACAGAATGGTTCGCGGTGTGAGTTATGCGGATGATGCGGGTCCTAGCCCTGCCCTCGCGCTCAAAGCTGATCTCGATGCTGATCTTGCGGAGGAAAGTAGCCGCGCGGCGCAGCCGGCCTGCCAACGCCCGAGGGCTATCTGGCCAGGTTTTTGACTTCGCGACATGCTCATCCGCCGCCTCTGCCAGGGCGCCCAGAAGATCCGAGGCGGTTCCCGTCCATACCGTCCGCGTGGCCATAAAAGAGCGCACCGCGGTGGCCACTGGATCGGCCTCGATCACGCCGACGACTGCGTCAGCCAGATTGCCACAATACGCCGCCCAGAACGTTCCTGCCGTCCAAACGGCCTTCTCACAGGCGGTTGACCACAGCGCGAAATCTGCCATGCGAGGCAGCTTCGGAACTCGCGTTTCTGGCAGCCGCCTGAGGCCCTCCACTACCGCATCGAGCAACGCGCAGAGAATGAGCGGCCGCTTGCTTTCGAACTCGGCCCATAGTTCCTGTTCCGACCGCCGCTGGTCCTCCGGGATCGGATCAAGCGTCAGAAATATGGCGCGGTCAGCCAAGTCGGGACGCGTGACGATGTCCTCGATGCCATTCAAGATCACTGGACGGCAGGCATCGAACAGGATTTCATCTTGATCTGTGAAGAGTTGGCGCACAGCGAAGCCGCCGCCGGTGGCAAGCCGACAGAGCGTATCGGAAATCCACGTCGGGAGCCCCGAGACGTTGTCGAAGGCAAGAACATGTCCGTTGTTGGCGGCTATGAACAGATCGCGATCTTCTCGCGGCAAAGCACGTAATGGCGCGGTGTTGGGATCAATCAAAGCCCGAACCATCGCCGAGAACGTCGACTTGGCCGAACCCTGTTCACCGGACAGCACGACGATTGGATACGGGCCGCGATCGCGCAAGGTTGCAAGCAACCAGGCGATGACGAGCACGAAATCGGTCTCAGTGCGAACGTTGAGAAAGCGGCGCAACGCAGTAGCCGACCCTCCAGCAACGGGCGCCGGCAACGGCAGCATGCCGGCCGCACGTCGGAACCGCACCGGCGGATTGCCAATCACCCGCCAGCCTGTGGTGTCGATTTCCACCGCCCGCCATGTTTCATCGCACAAGTCGAGATAGAGCCGCCCGTCGAGTCCACCCACGCGGATGTGGACGACGCGCTCCGGCGCATCGAAATGCGCCCTCGCTTCGATCACATTAAGCGCCGACTGCAGCGCCTCTGAACTCGGCGCACCACCTGTTCTTTCGTAAAATCGGCGCGCGAGCCAGCGGCGAAATCCCTTGGTGCGGACCGGCCAAGTTTCACGGTGGCCGTTGATAATCAGATCTGCGAAGCCCGTACCGTCCGGGGAGTGGAAGAGCTCGGCGTTTTGCGCGAGTTCGAGGAGGAGATCGGCGTGTGACGGGCCGCGGCCGCCTGCTTCCCCGCTCTCCTCCGCGAGAGTCTCATCGAGAGATGTCACGCGGCACCCGGCTTTTTTTAATTGTGCGCGCAACGCCTCGAAAGCGGCGCGGTCGCCGCGTTTAAGTTCAGCGAGCCGCTCCAGCACCTCGGGCTTAAACGCCACACTCGGGTCGGATCTGGTTTTCTCGACTAGTCCCTCCAAAGGGTCACACGTTGCGTCAGTATCGTTGATGGCGGCGGAAATTGGATCGCCATTAGGGGCGGGATCGACGGGGTTCACTCGCAGCACTCCTCCAGCCAGGCGTCACGATCGCGATCGCTTACGCCTTTGCGGCGCTCGGACATGGCCGTGACCCGAGGGCCCTTGCCGGCCTTGATCCGTCGCAGGAGGGTCGCAAGCGAAATGCCGCAGATTTCCGCTGTCTCAGGGAAGGAGCGCACGCGATTTGGCTGCGTCGCAGTCGCGGTGTTGTCTGCCCCCCGCCGCTCAAGCGCGGCGTGCCGGTTGGATAAGCCTAATTCAGACATAAAAAATCTCCCTGGCGTGCCGGCGCGATCGTTGCGCTGGTGCACCCAGGGAGTGGCTATTGGATCATCCGGGTGCACCTGCATGACGAATCATGCGTCGTGGTGACCAAGGGAAGACACCGCCCGACTCCAAATAACATGGGGGGATATTTGGACAGCGGCAAGTTGCAAACATTCGGTGCTTTTGGCTGAGGAAGCGGACCGTCAGGTTGCACGGGAGCGTCACTCAGATCCCGCCGCGTCACTCCGGCCGGTCAAACATCCAATCGATTACTTTGGGATCAAAAGACTCGCCATGCTGCGCTAGGAACAGAGCCAGGCTGCCCAGCGCACGATTTCGGATCTCACGATCGTCAACTTGGGTGCCATCCAGGTCGAACCCATCCCGTCGCAACTGGCCAAGGCGCTCGCGCCCCTCTCCCAAAATGCGCTGGCAACTCAACGCAAAGGGACTATCGGGTTCTTGTTTAATTTCCGTCTGAATTTGGTCACGCCATTTGGCGACCGTTTTCCAATCAATGATCCTGTCGTCGTTTCGTGTTCGCTTAATGGTTATACCGGCCTGACCCAGGATTTTGGCTACGGCCTCTGCTGCAGGCTTTTTGCCCGAGCCGAAGTCCATCAAAAGCTGCATCGTCACCATAGCGTACATTCGGGTTGCCTTACGCGCACTTATATCAGGCGCACGATTTGACAGCGCTCTGGGCTTTACGATCGGCGCGACCGCCCCGGCGTCAAGATCTTTTAGAGCCCATAGTAATTGTTGAAGCGGAAGAGTGTCTCTGCCGTCGCCGCAGTTGAAGGCCTCAATGAAGTAGATTGCCGCTTCAAATTGCATGATTGCAAGGGCGCGGCCACCGTCGTCAGATCGTTTGTAGAATTGGCGGGTGCCCTCCCTCTGCGCGTTGGCGAGCTTCTCGGAAGCTGCGGCGAGAGCTTCGAGTTGCTCATCGTCGAACCTTTCGAAAAACTCGGAAAATCCTTGTTTTGGTGATGGCTGATCGGGGCGCCCTTTTGGTTTATCGCCGCCATCCTCACTCTCGGCACCCCCTCGCGGATCACCAATTCCTGATTGGGCTTCTGGCTCGTCCCCGCCATACTCACTCTCGGTCTGGGATCTAGTGGCCTCAAAGAACTCATCCAGGAGATTGTTCCCGGCAGACTCGTGCACCTGCCAAAGGCCTTCGCTTGTGCTCAAAAGGTAAAGAGTCATGACGTGTGGCGGCCTACCACGTCAGGTCTTCGGTTTCAACAGGGTCCACAAAACGTCAATGGACGGCAGGAAGCGTCGCTTCCCATTAGCTTCCCAATATCAATTTTGGGAAGCATAGCCTCTTCGATATCAGGATAATCATTTGATTTTGCTGGTGGGCGCACAAGGACTCGAACCTTGGACCCG
>JASHYD010000177.1 GCA_030043175.1 Xanthobacteraceae bacterium
GAGTCGCGTCAATTCGCGAACGCCGCAGCGCTCAACAGTGATAATCCATACGTTGCAAAAAACCACTCCTTATCGCCGGATTCCGCAAACGGCGGACAAGTGACCCTGCAACGATTGATGGGCCGAAACACCACAGAGCGCCGACGAGAGGTGGGCAAATCCTTCAACGGTCACCCGCTGACGACAGGCTGCGGAGACCGCATCCCGTACCTCGAAGCCACCCAACGATCGTTGGAGGTTCGAGAGCTTCTAGCCTCAGTCTCGCCGACGCTCTGTCGTCGACCCCGGCGCCGACTCGGCGGCCGCATGACAATCTTGCGCTTGCAAAGCTGCATCCGACATCACCGGGTGGACCTGAAGTCTCTGACAGGCTCGGAGCACACTGCTCCGAGGCGAGGTTACTTCTTCTTCTTGGCCGCGACCTTGCGTTTGGCGGGCGCCTTCTTCTTCGCCGCGGTCTTCGCCTTCGTTGCCTTCTTCACCATACTGCCCTCCTAGTCAGAGCCTAGTGGCGGTGTCGCATCAAGCACCTGCGCGAATCGCAGGCACTGCATCTCGATTACTACAAGCTGAAAGAAAAAAAAATCTTTCACATCGCGGAGAGGCCGATGTGACATCCTCGCGCACGTCCTCACGGCGACGCATTCGTTACCGGGCCGACACGAGTCGCGTCAATTCGCGAACGCCGCAGCGCTCAACAGTGATAATCCATACGTTGCAAAAAACCACTGTCAAATGGGCGTTTCTGTGATGCGTCATTTTGATATGAGGGTGCCTGCGTTGCGTCATGACAGCGTGCCGGACGCGCGTCCGCCACGCAAATGAGGTTTCCGGAACACCGGATTCGCCCCTAAAAAAAAATTTGCGCGCATCTTGCCAGAAAGGGCGATACGGACCGACGCCGGACGACGAATCGCTCGAATCGGTGGCAAACGATTCGCAAATGGGTCCTTGGCTTCGCCCCGCTTCCTGTTGCAAGGTCCTGATGCGGTCGCGTGCCTGAGCCATCGCAAACGCGCAAACGGGCAAATCACCTGGCACGGCGACAGTTGGACCGAAGTGCCCGCCTATTGTCTGCTGCAGCCACGCGGGGCGTAGAATGGGCGTTAGATCAACGCAACGTCGGGCTTTCGAGGGCGCAGCCGACGGTCGGTTTTGCCAAGCGAACCACCCGGCCGGCGTGCGTGCCGCTTTAGATGCCGAGCTTTGCCTTGAGTACCTCGTTGACGGTCTGCGGGTTCGCCTTGCCTCCGGACGCCTTCATCACCTGGCCCACGAACCATCCGATCATTGCGGGCTTGGTTTTCGCCTGCCCAACCTTGTCGGGACTGCTGGCAATGACGTCGTCGACGAGCTTTTCGATCGCAGACGTGTCGGTCAATTGCGTTAGGCCTCGCGCCGCAACGATCGCGCGCGGCTCCCCGCCCTCGGCCCACACGATCTCGAACAGCTCCTTGGCGATCCTGCCTGAGATGGCGCCTTCAGTGATCAGATCCAGGATGACGCCCAGCTTCCCCGCCGAGACCGGCGAAGCGGCGATCGCCCGGCCTTCCCGGTTGAGGCGCCCGAACAGCTCGTTGAGCACCCAGTTTGCCGCGAGTTTGGCGTCGCGCACGGTACCGTCGGCACGGTTAACGACGGTTTCAAAGAAATCCGCACTCTCCTTTTCGGCGACAAGCACACCGGCATCGTAGCCGGCAAGTCCGAACCTCGACATGAAACGCGCCTTCTTGTCGTCGGGCAGTTCCGGCAGGCCGCGGCGCAATTCCTCAACGTATGCCTCGCTCAGGTCCAAGGGCAACAGGTCGGGGTCCGGGAAATAGCGATAGTCGTGGGCCTCTTCCTTGTTGCGCATGGAGCGCGTCTCGTTTCGGCCAGGATCGTAAAGCCGCGTCTCCTGCTCGATCGCGCCTCCGTCTTCGAGGATGTCGATCTGGCGGCGCGCCTCGTATTCGATGGCCTGGCCAACGAAACGGATCGAGTTAATGTTTTTGATCTCGCAGCGCGTACCAAGCGGATCGCCCGGCCGGCGGACCGATACATTGACATCCGCGCGCAGATTGCCTTTTTCCATGTCGCCGTCGCAGGTGCCAAGATAGCGCATGATGCCGCGCAGCTTCGCGACGAAGGCCTTAGCCTCCTCGGACGATCGCAAATCGGGCTTCGACACGATCTCCATGAGGCCAACACCGGAGCGATTGAGATCGACGAGCGACATGGAAACGTGCTGATCGTGGAGCGACTTGCCGGCATCTTGCTCAAGATGCAGCCGCTCGATGCCGACCCGCACGGTGCCGTACGGCATGTCGATGGCAACTTCTCCCCTTCCCACCAGCGGCGACTTATACTGGCTGATCTGATAGCCCTGTGGCAGGTCCGGGTAGAAATAATTCTTGCGGTCGAACACCGAATGCAGATTGATCTTGGCTTTGAGGCCGAGCCCGGTGCGCACGGCCTGGGCGACACATTCCTCGTTTATCACCGGCAACATGCCGGGCATCGCGGCGTCCACGAGTGACACGTGCGAATTCGGCTCGCCCCCGAACGCCGTGGCGGCGCCCGAAAACAGCTTTGCCTTGGAATTGACCTGGGCATGAACTTCCAGCCCGATGACGATTTCCCAATCGCCTGTCGCACCCTTGATGAGCTTCGAACTCGAGGTTTGCACGTTCATGACGGCCCTATGGATGTGAAGCCTCCCCTCGCTGAAGCGAGGGGCTTCCATGCTCAACCGCTTGGCCATAGTGACCCCGCGGTGCTTCGCCGCTCTCTGGGGCTCTCGACACTGGCAAAACGGCCAGCGCTACATCATCGCCAGCCTCGCGGTGGTTGGCATGGTATTTTTTCGAGCGACCCGCTCTGACGCCAAGAGTGACGTGAGGAAAGGCAAAGCCCTTCCCGCTCGCGGGTTCGAATCCGTTCGACGCCACTCGCAGGAACGCTTGCGCACCCCTCCAAGCCTTCGCGGCCTGGATCGCATCGAGACGGTTATCCAAGACGAAACGGGCAAGAAAGGCGGAATAGAGATCAACGCGCGTCCCGTCCGGGAACTGGTGATACCGCTGAGACAGCGGCTTTTTCGTGTACGTGCCATGCAGGTGGCAGAACTGGGAAAGGCACGTGTTCCTCGTGCCGAATTCAATCAGCTCACCCCCCGCGGCGCTGAACTTGTTGCGCGTGGCCGCCGTTTGGGCAACGTGACCGGGAAGGTCGTCTCTGATCGAGCATTTATCCTGACATCCCCGGGCCAACTTGAGCGCATGCCCGGTAAATCCAAACGCCTCGAACTGCCGCTCGAATTCGTTCGCTCCGGCTTTGCCGGGGGACCGCGGTTCACCTCGCGACATGTTCTGAGCAGCACGGTATGCTCTCCATTCACGCATCAAATCGAGACGGTGCAATCCTTCGCCAAGCATGGCGTTACCGATATTGCGGCCAGCATCCAGGATGATGGCGCAGGCCCGTTCATCTGCGGGATCCGTCTTCATTGGCGATTCAAGGATGAAGCTTGCGGTGTGCTTGCGCGGCATAGCTCAGAAACTACGAGGTGGTTCGCACGTCTTCAAGCGGCGTGTGGGAAATCGCCCCTCCGGGCGATGCGCTCCAAACCCCGGCATGAATGCCGGGGCACGTCGCGCTTGTTGGTCGCGCTTTTTGGTCGCGGAGGCATTCGACGGACCGGTTCCCTGCCCCGGCTTACCGTCAGGTGTTTACCCAGTCCGAGCCTGCGATTGGGCCCGCCCACCGGGTTCGGCCTGCCGCAACGCGAGAAACTCCCTCCACAGCCGCTATGCGGCTCGGAGGTCGTAGTTCATACCGCCCGCACCTCCACGACCCCGGGAACTGCCTTGATGGCGCCAGCGATTTGTGGGCTGATCTTATAGCGGCCCGGCAGCTTCAGCTCCACTTCC
>JASHYD010000178.1 GCA_030043175.1 Xanthobacteraceae bacterium
GTCGATCTTGTAAACGATGCCCCACAAGTCGACAATGTAGAGGTAGCCGTCCTCCGCCAGCGGCGTTGCCTGCAGATTCTCGTTGATTGAGGTGCCGCCGAGCGCGACCGAATAGGCGAGCTTGAGGGTTTTCACGTTGTCCTTGTTGATGCGCGCAAGCGGCGAAAACCGCTGGCCGTCATAGGTGCGGTGGTTCATCAACCAATTCTGCGGCTCCTTGTCGGGATTGAGCAGCCGCTCCGGCGTCACCTCAGCGGCGAGTGCAGGCCATGCCGCCGCGAATACACCACTCGCCAGCAGTGCGGCGCGCGTCAAACGAGTGCTTGCCGTCATGATGTCCTCCGTTACGAATGAATGCTGCTGGTCTTCCCGCAGCCTAGCGATGCTTAGCGATAGGTTACACCACTCCCGTGTCACAGTCCGTGGCATGAGAATCAGTGCTGTCGCCCGATCGTCGGGCAAATCAGACGGAGCGCGGCGGCGCCCATCGGGCCCGTATCGGACAGGCGATCATTGCAGCGCCGCCCGACCCGCCATTGAGCGCGCGCTTAACGCCCACCGAGTCAGCGATTGGAACGCTCGATCAACCTATGATCTTCCTCCGTCTGGCGGCTGTGATAGGCGCTCCACTTTCATCACTGGGCCGCCGGCTCTGATAAACGTTGTGACGTTTGCGAGCCCTGCGAGTACAGGCCCCGCGCCTCTCCTCGGCGGCGGAATAGCGGTTCGAATAGGGCGCATCGAGGCGAGGCCCCCCGCGATGTCAGATGTGGTTCTCTGGGATGACGGGCAGCCCCAACGCCTTCGCCGGATTGTCCTTAAACATCATCTCGAGCTCCCGGTTGGTGAAGCCGTGCGAGCGCATCGCCTCCGCAAAGGCGCCTACGCCCGCCGCGCCCGCGTACTCCCTGGCACCGTCGACCTTGGTCCAGAATTCCGAAAGGAAGCAGAGTTCAGGTCCCACTTGGCGGATCGCGTCCATGCGTCCGCCTTCAAGGGTATTCCTGAAATCGAACTCGATCCATGCCCCAAGCTTGGCGGCTTCCTTCATCTGCTCCACGGTCATTTTGCCGGCGAGGTCGAAGGCGTGGGTGGCGATCATGTGTTGCACGCCCTGGCGTTTCGCTTCGCGAAAGACCATCAAGGCATCTTCGGGGAGGATGTGGCCTGAGGCGATCACCAGCCCGTGCTTGGCGATGATCGAGATGATCTGCTTCACCTCCGGGAGGAGCTCGCCATTCCGTGACACCGCCACGAAGGGCCCGTTCGGATTTTTCGACTCGCGCACCTCTTTCTCCGTGTCGCCGGCCGGCATCCAGACGATACGTCCCGGTTCGCCTCTGATTTGCGTTGCCATGAACTCGACGCCCGCCGGGTTGGCCCCGCCGTTCGGCAGATTGAGGACAAAGCCGCCGTACAACTCCAACCCAGGCACGACCTGGCGAAGATGGTAAGCCAGCGGCGCGGTCGGCTCGTTGTGGTCCTTGATCACGAGTCCGCGCATCCCACTCGCGCGCGCCGCCAGCACTTCCGCGATCCCAGCCCCCCTGACCCGCTCCGGGGTCCAGGGATCCATATGAAAGTGCAGATCGAGCGCTCCCTTCAGGAAGCTGGCGCCATCAGCCCCTCGGCTGGACTGAGCCGCCCCGACCGGGGGTTTTGCAAGCAGTCCGAGCCCGGTCACGGCCGCCAGGAGTGCTATACCGATAGTGCGACGATTCCGTGTGCCGACCATTGCAAAACCTCCCTCGTTTGTGGCGGGCCTTCGGCGCGGATCATATGTAAAGCCCGAGTTGATGTGCCGGCAGTCGCGCAAACGTCCCAGCAAGTCCGTGTCAGGCGAGCTGCTGGCGTATCAGCGGAACGCTGCAGCCATCGAGGCTACACTGCTTCCCTGCGATCTGCCATCTGTCCGGTGCAAGAACTCACATGTTGCCAGCGGCAACCGCGACAACTGCTTGGGTCATCTCAAAGCGAACCCTTGATCTCGGATTTCTCGATAACAGGTGCAATGAGTTCGGCGGGCGTGTTCGCTGGGACCGACGGGGCGCACCACGACGAGGTTTACCATCCGCACCAGCCTCGCGACGGGGCAACATCTCTTGCGAAGTCGAACGCAAGCCGCGGATAGAGCGTGGCATTTATGGCGCTTGCGGTCCTGACCACGAGCAGCCTGCAGCCACCGGCTGCGAACCGCCTGGGCGGCGATGTTGCCGGGGCGCCGGCCCTGTTTCTCGATGACGAAGGGCTGCCGGAGGGTACGGGGCCACAATGTCGGATCCGGTAGGCCGGCTTCGGCCGAGGACGGCGTCTTCGGCAAGGAGGACGCGCGGGTCGGTACGGTGATAAGGACCGCTTCACGCTGCCACGTAATTCAGCCAAAGGTGCCGGTGGCGGTCTGTCGAGGCGGCGCATGGCATGCGCCTTATACGCTTTCCTTTGCCTATCGGCTCCTATATCCCGGTTCCCGGTGTTGATCCCGCCGTTTTCGCGCGTGTGATGGCGTTGGAAGACCGTTCGGTGCTGTCGTAATCTGGTCGCAGTTATCGCAGTCCGGTCGCGTTGCAATCTGGATGAGCGATGCGATATCTGGGTCGTCCTGCGCGACGTGATCGCGCGTGTCGCTTCGCTCACGCAGGCCACGTGCTACGTGCTATTTGCTTCAACGAAGCGGAGGTCGCATGCAAAAGCTCAATACTGCCACTGCGGTCGCCGCAGCGTTCGCCGGGCTGGCGCTTGGCGCTGGCGCGAGTGCGGCGGAGCTGAAGATTTTGTCCGCCGGCGCGGTGCAGCCCGGGCTCAATGCAGCGGTCAAGATTTTTTTCGACAAGACCGGAGATTTGGCAAAGATCGCCTACGACCCCGCCAACGTTCTCGGCAAGCGGGTCGCCGGCAACGAGGTCGCCGATATCATCGTGTCGTCGCCGGCCGTCATCGCGGAATTGACCAAAACAGCAAAGGTGCTCCCGGAGGGCCAAGTCCCGCTCGGCAAGGTCGGGGTCGGCGTCGTCGTTCGTGAGGGCGCTCCCGCACCCGACATAGCGAGCACGCAAGCGCTGAAGAAGGCGCTCCTCGATGCCGAAGCGGTCGTATATAACACGGCATCGAGCGGGGCCTATGTCGAGGATATGCTGAAGAAGATGGGGGTCTTCGACGAGATTCAAGGCAAACTCGTGCGTCTCTTCGATGGCAATGCCGTGATGCGTCGGCTCGTCGAAGGCAAGGGTAAGGAATTCGGGTTCGGCGGGATCACCGACATCGTGCTGAACCACGACAATGGGGTTCGGCTCGTCGGCCCGTTGCCGGCCGAGACTCAGAACTACACGAGCTACACTGCCGCGCTGATTGCGATTTCGCCCAATGCGCAGAGCGCGAGGGCGTTCATGACTTATCTCGCCTCACCCGACGGCCGCGCACTGTTTGCGGCGAACGGTATCTCGGAATAATCAGGCGTGTGGTCCATGTAGCGCAAACGGCGCTGCCTTCAGGCCGATAGACAAACCCCTTCAATGCGCGCTCCGAGATTGATGGACCCGCGCCCCGATCGTTTATGTTTTGATCTCTGACGCCGTTGTGGCCTTGTTGAGCATCTAGAATAATGTTGACGAAAATAAATGGCAAACTCCGTCCTGGTCCTATTTTTTCAAAATTCAATCAAGACCGCAGCCGGCCTTGCGTGAGTAAAAGGAGAGTGCTGCCGTGTTGAGCGTAACGCCCGAAAGAGAGCTCTCGGAAAGCCGATATCAATAAAACTCAGGTCAGCCCCGCACCAGCTCTGGCATGCAATCGAACGAGAAGTTCTCATAGCCAGGAGCAATTCATCGGTTGTGCTGCGTCGGAGGTTCAAAACAGAGGAGCGCTGCCGATGATCTCAGCACGTCGTTTTCGCAGGAATTCGCATATACGTTTAGGGCCACGTAAACAGTCAAACCGCTACAGTTGACTAGTCTGGGACGAGTGGGGTCGCAGAAGCGTGTCGCGTGACGTGGGATTTACCCGCTACGTTTCCAACGTTGGGCGCATCCACTGCGTCATCGGACTGATCACGTAACCGTGTCGGGCGGCGTCGGCGCTCGTCGTCGCGGGTGCCAGGGTTAGCAACCCGACTGACAGTTCCAACGTTTGTGCGTGGGAGCCGCATCCCCATGTGCCGGTCCCAGCTGTTCGGTCACGGCACGGATTCCGGGTTAACGCTCACTTAAGCTGCAGCAGTTCGAGCAAGTAAGACGTGTCCCAACTTGCTGACTTTCTGCGTGTTTTGACGCTGCGCTTGGACTTGTTGGCACGGACGAGACCGAGCGCGAAGCGGCGTACGATGGCCATGTTCTTGGCGCCGTGACCGCTGCGGTAACGCGAGAGATCGTCCTTGAACTCGACGTCGAGCATCCAGTGCATGCTCTCGACGCCCCAGTGACCGCGCGCTCCGTCAGCGAGCCTGTCGATATCGAGAGGCGCCGACGAGATATAGAAGCGCGTCTCGAACGTGCAGCGATCGGCATATTCGAGGCGCGAAAACACCTTGACGAGGGTCTTTATGTTGGTGAAGCCCGGCTCACCGGGGTAACTCCTGTCAGAGACGATCCAGTCGACATTGGATGAAGCGGTGTAAGTTCGCATCTCGAT
>JASHYD010000179.1 GCA_030043175.1 Xanthobacteraceae bacterium
GTTCGGCGAGCATAATCGGCATAGCCTGATAGCTCGGCCTTGAGCAGGCGATCCTCCCAGCTCGTCCGGACGACCAGCAGCGCAATCGAGAATGCAGCCAGCAGCAAGCCCCACCAAGAGGCGAGCGCAAGCGGAATTGCGATAAAGATCACTATCGCCCCAGTGTAGCCGGGGTGGCGGACGAACCTATACGGCCCCCAGGTGATCACCCGCTGCGCACGCTCCTTCTGGATGCGGACGCCCGGCTCGAAGAACGGATTGACGGCCTGGGCCCACGTCGTGACCGCGATACCACTAATAAGCGCGATATAGCCAGTCAGCACCACCCATAGCGGTACGTCCGACCATCCCGCCCGGCCGGCGTCGAGCGTCGCGAGAGGGATTTCACCGACCATAGCCGGGAGCATGACCGCGAGCAGGATCAGGTCCCATTTCTTGGTGCCCGGCTGGAAACGGCTGCGGGCTCGGTAGATCACCGGATTCACGCGTGCCAGTAGGAGTGCGGAAAGACCGAAGGCCACGATAAGGACGGCGATAAAGAACCAGCCGGGAGTCCAATCGATCCTGCCTACTGGCAGAAAGACTAGCGCAACAAGGATCAGCGGCGAGCCGATAATGTAGAGGATCGCCGCGGCGCGGGACATGGGTCGTGGATCGGTGGAGGTCATCGACTGTTTCCCTTCAAACTCCTCACTGGCTGCGCGTAGCGCGGATACGTTGGTAGCTTCCCCGATACCGTCGCGGCGTCGGCCTCAGCCGATCGTCGCTTACGGAAAAACCGCCCGAAATACAGACACACAAGAAAGAGAGAAAGTGGATCATGCCGCGCACGGCGCTGAGCCGACTCAACGGCGCTGGTCCACATCCGTGAGATCGGAATCTTGCGAAATCGACGTCCAATTGCATCCCGCTGCTGACGAACAAGGCGCCGACGAGAAACTTGCGATACTTCGGTACCTGAGCGCGACCGGGAGCCGTCGGCAAACCAATAAAAATGATTGCGGCCACGATACGCAGGCCTCTTCCTGGGCTTTTGCCGCCAAATCTTCCTTCTGGATTTTCAGAATATGTCGAATATGTCAAACAAGCCGCCGGGCAAGGGTGAGCAGCGCTTCATAGAGCTGACTCGCCTGCTCCTGCCTTGTGGCGCGTGGCTGCCCGGCTCTCCTGCTGCTGTGTCCTCACCCAGTCAGCCTCGACCAGATCACCGAAGGCCTTGCGCTCAGCAAGAGCAGCACGGGCGTCCCGCGCGGCTGTTGGAGAGCTACACGCCGGCGCGTCGGCATCGCGAGCCCGGAACGAAACGGGCGCTTTACGCCGTGGCTGACGACTATGAGGCGATGATCCGGCAGCAGAACCGTCTGCTTGACGCATTGTCTATTGGGTCATATGCAGCGCCATGAAGGACGCCATTGGCCACTGGAAGCGGAGCCGACCATGACGCGCGCCGCCGAGGCGACCGGCCCCGGTCCGATGGCGCTGGTGGCGGTTGAGCAGCGCTTTCCGCCCGGCCAGCGTATCCTCGTCGACGAACTGGCGGGGCGGATGCTGCCGTTCGGCGGCCGGGTGCTGTTCGCGGCGACGGCGTCGCCCTGGGCGCGCGACGGACTCGTCCGAGTGGCGGACAAGGCCTTTCCCGGACTCTGGGCCGGGGTGATGTGCCGCAAGCGCCGCATCGACGAGGCCTTGTCCATGGCCGACAACCGGTTTCGAGCACTGCTCAATCTCGGCGCCGGCTGGGACACGCGCGCGTACCGGCTGCCGGCGCTCGCGCATATCCCGGTCTGGGAGGTCGATCAGCACCGAACGATTGCCGCCACGCAGGCACGCCTGCACGAGCTGTTCGGCCGAACGCCCGCCCACGTCACCCAAGCCGCCTTCGATCTTGAAGAAGACGGCCTTGGATCGGCTTTGGCCACGTTCGGCTATGACGCCAAAGTCCGCACACTCTTCATTATCGAGGCCCTGACCCAGTACCTCACGATCGCGGCCGTCGCTCGGCTGCTCCAATTCATGTCGAATGCCGCGCCAGGAAGTTGGGCGATCTTCACCTACGTCCGCGAGGACTTCATCGAGGGCCGCGACCTTGCGGGTCAAGCACGACTCTACGACCGCTACGTCCGCGGCGGGGTATGGCGCTTTGGGCTTTCGCCGGACCGCATCGGCGATTGGCTGCGGGCGTATAGCTGGCGGCTGGTGGAGGATGTCGGCTACGAAGAGCTCGGCCGGAGCTACCTCGCGCCAACCGGGCGGACGCTGGCGACCATGAGTGTCGAGCGGCTAGTTCAGGCGGAGAAGCAGTAGGAGAGCAAGAGGGCTGTGCCGGTCGGCGCGTATTGTTTGTCGGCATCGGATAGGAACCCGACAGCAGCCTGCCCGAACCGCGCCCTTGCAATGTTCGTCGAGATCCATCGCGAGCGCCGGCGACGCGCAAGGCGACGCTGTTGCCGAGACCGACATCCTGATCGACCGATTATCACGTCTTCGCCGCGACCGGCGCGAGCGCTTCGCGCAATCGCTCGCGTTCCACGGCGATATTGACACCCGCGCGCTCCTGCTGCAGCAGCATCACTACGCGCGAGTCACGACCGCCCCATCCGCGCGCCAGCGCTTCGGTCATCTCGGCGAGCGCGAGGTTGCACAGTCGCATCGGCATGCCGAGCTCGCGACCGAGAGCATTAGCAAGCGAAACGTCCTTGTGAGCGAGTTTGAGCGCAAAGGCAGGCGGATCGTATTCGCCGGGCAGGAACTGGTCGATCAGCGCATCAAACGTCATGCGGCGGCCGGCGGCGCCCTGGCGGACCGCCCGCCAAAGCACCAGCGGGTCGATGCCCGCCTTCACTCCCAGAGTGAAGGTTTCGGCGAGCGCGCAGACGATCGCATAGCCCGACATGTTGTGAACGAGCTTGGCCACGGTGGCGGTGCCGATCGGCCCGATATAGGCAGCCTTGTCGCCGATCGCGTCGAGCACAGCTTTATGGCGGTCGAAGATGTTCTCCTCGCCGCCGACCCAGATCGCAAGCTTACCCGATAGCGCGCCCGCCGGCCCGCCACTCACCGGCGCGTCGAGCATGTGCGAGCCTTTCTCGGCGAACGCTGCGTGCAGCTTCTTAACAACGCTCGGCGAATTCGTCGACAGGTCGAAATAGGCGGTACCAGGCCTGATACCGGCGATGAGTCCATCCGACCCCAGCGCAACCGCCTCCACGTCGGAGGGCTCCGGCAGCGATGAGAAAATCACATCGGCGCGCGCAGCGAGCTCGCGCGGACTGTCCGCCCAATCCGCGTTGGCATTGAGAAGATGACTGGCGGCCTGCCTGTGCAGATCGTGGACGACGAGCTTGAAACCAGCCTTCTGCAAGTTGCCAGCCATCCGGCTTCCCATAATGCCGATCCCGACAAATCCTACCACCACATTGGTCTTGGACATTGCTACCTCATTCCGCTTTGGATTTTCGATGCTATTGTGTAGGCTAGCGGCGCGATCATTGTTGTGAAAGGTCGGCCTGGGCCAAAGCCAGTCCCCCAAAGCTAAGACAGCCTGATCGCCGCAAGGCGTTACAAGTCACCACGATAGTCGTGCACATCGCTTGGTCCGAAGGGGCGGATGAAGGCGCGCTATTACAGATAGTGTGTTCCGTTTTGTCCGGGCGTTGGCGGTGTCGCCATCATCTGCAGATTGCGTCGTCGAGGACGAACGCAAGGTGCACGCCTGTGCTCGCCGGGAGCAAGGTCCAGAACGCCAGCTCATCGTGAGGACCAGACCAATAATCAACGCCCTTCTAAAATGGGCGGGACTGATTTGTTTGACATGGCGATACTCCATTTGACACTCGCCCCATCCCGGCATTACCCGCCGGGCACAATCGCGGCCGGGCCATTCCATTAGACGACGAAGCGACCGCCGCTTAATCTGCCGAGCTTTCTGCACATGCGCCCGCACCGCGCTGACTTCCTAAGATGTCGGTTATGAATGCGAAAACCGCAGCGTTTGTGCGAACTTTACCTCTCGGTTGGTGCGGCAGGAGGCCTGCTTTTATTCGCCTGTGCTCAGTCCGCATTCTGCTAAAGTTCGATGCCCAGCGATTGTCCGATTACCATTGGCTGGCAACAACGGCCGCCCGAGACAGCGAAAGCGTCAATCAGGATGAACTAGCAAATTTTGCCGAAAATCTCTGCACGAGCGGGGGCTGCGCATAGTGCGAGCTAGCGTTTTCCTTGGTCAATACTTAGGGTATCGCTCGGGATGCCGTGTTCTACATATCTCACGGGAACGCCGTAGCGACACGAGGCGTGACCGGGGCCTACCGCGTTCACGAGGGGAAGTGTTCGGCGTGCCAATCCGCCTCGAGATCGGGGTTGATCTTGCCATCGATCACGAACACGCCGGGCGCCCCTTCGGCGACCCAGGCCTTCAGCGGCTCGAGATCGGAAAGCGTGCGCACTGTCGCGGCGCGGGCGCCATAGCCGCGGGCAATGGCAGCAAAGTCCGTATCCGGGAACTGGACAATGTCGACCGCGTAACCCTGGCGTCGAAAATAATGCACCTCCGCCGCGTAGGAGCTGTCGTTGTAGATGAGAATGCATAGCCGCAGCTTCAGGCGCACCGCGGTCTCGAGATCAGCAATCGACATCAGGAAGCCGCCGTCGCCGGCACCGAGCACGGCAAGTTTGGTCGGATTGGCGAGCGCCAAGCCGATTGCCGAAGCAAGCCCAAGGCCCACCGACTGGAACGAGTGACTGAGGCACGAGGCGCGCGGGCTTGGGACGCGCAGATAGCGCGGGACCCAGCCACAAAAATGACCGGAATCGGAAGCGACGACTCGGTCCGTCGGCAGGATCCCATCGACCGCCTTGCTCAACGTCCGCGGATCGATGAACTGCGCATCCGATTCGTCGCGATGAGGGCTGCGATGATTGTCGCCGCAACGGATGCGCGCCCTCACCGCATCGGTTCGGCGGCCGGGTCTGGTCATGCCGCGCCGTCCAAGCTCAGCCGATAGGGCCTCCGCGGTCGCCTTGGCGTCGCCATGCACAGCAAGGTGGATCGGCATCTGGTAACCGAGCTTTGTCGCATCGACATCGATCTGAGCGACAACAGCGGCAGGCGAGACGAGCTTACCCCGCTTGGTGGTCCATTGCGTAAAGCTCGCTCCGAACCCGGCGATAAGGTCGCTGTCGGCGATGAGCTCGTCGGCTATGGGCGAAGCGAAGCCACCGCAGATGCCGAGCGACCAGGGATTTTCGGCGAACAGCCCGTGGCCGCACACTGTGGTTGCCAGCAACGCGCCCGTTCGTTCGGCGAGCGCAAGCAAAGCCTGCTCGGCATCCGACACGACGGCACCGCGCCCGCCAAGGATGAGCGGGCACTCGGCGCGCACCATGGCGTCCGCGAGCCGACTAATCCCCTCCGGGTCCGGGTGCAGACGGCCGGGCGCCGGCGACAATTCGAGCGGAGCGCTGTTCGTGGCGAGTTCGGCATCCTGCACGTCGAGCGGCAGGCTAAGCACGACAGTTTGGCGGTTGCGCAGCACGCAATTCACAGCGCGCAACGTGTCCTCCTGCGCCGAACATGGCGTGTGGATGCGTTCCGAGATCGCGCCGACCGAACGCACCAGCTCGGCCTGGTCGATGTGAAAGTTCGATTTGACCGCCCCGGTAGGCACATCCCCGGCGAGCACCAGCAATGGCGTACGGCTCTTCGCCGCCTCCGCAATCCCGGTCATCGCATTAGTCAAACCGGGTCCCGAATGCACGCTGACCAGCGTCAGCTCGCCGGTCGCCTTCGCATAGGCGTCGGCCATGCTGGCGGCGTTGCCTTCATGACGCGCAGAGATCAGCTCGACGCCGGCCCCGACCAGCGCATGTGATATCTTGAAGTTCGCGGTACCCAGCAAGCCGAAGCATCGCCGCGCCCCGTAGCCAGCGATATCTCTGGCGATGACGGCTGCTACGGTGGAATCGTTCCTCATTCCGTTGCCCCTCATTAAAACGCGACGCGTGCCCGCGCCGGCATGTAGTGGATGATGCGCCGCCCCGCAAGGATGCCGACGACGTAGGTGAAACTTCCGACCAATGTCAGCAACACAATTCGGGGCTGGCCAGGCCGTCGCAGCAGGTAGCAAGGCCTGCGTTTCAGCCCAACGCGTCGTGGCATACCAGTTGGAGTGGCGAGACAGAGGCGCGCTTGCCCCACGAAGACCGCTTGGATGCTGGCGCGGGGCGCTTGCAAATACATGACCCCGTTCGGCAGACCGCGCAATCGGGCCGGGCTGACCTCGCCAATATGAACCGGCAAGATCGCCCCGGCGAGCGACGAATTGCGCGTGACCTAGTGTGCCGATCGCGATGCCGGCGCGACCGCGGCGAGGCGCTCCTGCCAGCATCGGACGCAAGGGCAAGCATGGGACAAGAACGCACACGCGCCTATGCGCCTGGTCGGAATACAAGGGCAGCCGAGACGGTCCAGCTTGCGGCGATCGCAGTAATGAGCAACCTGAGCCGCCAGACCCTTCACAAGATCATTTCCGGGCGTCACCTGACCGCCATGTCGGAGTGGATTCACTCCGCCCGCCCTGCCTCGGCCGCAGCTGATCGTGCCCTCGATCTACCAGCGGTTCGGGCTGCGAGCGCTGCGCCGGGCGGCGGTGATGGTACGAAGACCAATCGAGGTCTGCATACCGGGGAGAAACGACCCCCGGCTGGGCAGCCCGTGATCCGAAGGAGGCATGAAGGTGCAATCAGCGTAGGAGGCCATAAACTGATTGTGTCTTACGCGCTCCAACTACCGGTTCGCCAGTCACTCCCTGAAGAATTTGACGAAATGATCGTAAACGCGGTCGGGCGCTTCTGCTTGCAGGACGTGGCCGGTCGGGAGCGGTTGAGCGTCAACGAGGTTGCTCGCGAATTTACGCCATACCGTGGGATATTCCTGAGTCGGTGGCATGCCTCGCGTTCCCCACAGCACCAAGAGCGGCGTCGCGATCTGGCGATCCTTTTCGGCAGTGTCGATCTCAAAATCAATTGTGGCGTTTGCGCGATAGTGACGGCAAGCGCCGGTGATCGTCTTATGTGTGAAGCAGCGAACATATTCGTCGAACACGGTTTTGGGAAGGTGGTTATTGTAGCCTCGGGCCTTCAGGAACCATTCGGCAGAAACTGCGCCCAACAGTGTATCGGGAAATGGCTCTGGTTGCGCTAGAAACAGCCAGTGCCAGGAGTTCAGGGCCGACTTCATGTTGAGATTGGTCCATACGTAATAGCTTGGCAGCACGTCCAGGATGCAGAGTTTGATGATTCGATCTGGGCGATCGAAGCACATGCGATGGCTGACGCGCGCACCACGGTCATGGCCCGCGAGGAAGAATCGCCGATGCCCAAGACTGTCCATGACTTCGAACATGTCTTCAGCCAAAACGCGGGAGCTGTAATTGATGTGATTCGGACCGGGGTCGGGCAACGAACTGTCGCCGTAGCCGCGCAGATCGGCGAGAACCACACGGTAGTCTTTCGCAAGCTGCGCGGCGACGCCATACCACGTCGCGTGGGTCTGTGAATTGCCGTGCAGGAGCAGCAG
>JASHYD010000180.1 GCA_030043175.1 Xanthobacteraceae bacterium
GCATGGTTGTATTCGCGGCGGCACGCGCCAACCCACTGCCCCAGCGCCTGCACCTGATAGGGCGTCGGCTCAGCACAAAGCTTGTTGGCGCGTTGGATCAGCATCACAATCTCGCGTTATGCTCTCTCACGGCCGCCCGAAGCGGTGGAACGTGCAGCACGCCATTCAGGGCCATTCGGGTCCATGCCGGCCCCATAGCATATAGCGCCATCTGGTCTTCGCATGACCGGCGGTCGTCCCTTGAGATTCGACGGCTCAAGTCGAACCATTGGTGCAGCGGGAATGGCGTGCTGTCGTTCGTCATGGGGTTGGTCTCTTCGCTGACAACGCCTGTATATTGAAACAACTGTCACATTTCAAGTATTGGTCTAATGCATGGAAATACGCCAAAGGCAGGCACGTCGTTTATCTCGTTCACGCCCATCTGGTGTTCGTCACCAAGCGGCGCGGGTAGGTGTTTCGCGCGGAGACCTCAAGCGCCTGGAGCAGATTTTTCGGTCCGTCTGCGCCGACTTGGAGGTGGTCCTGAAGGAATTCAACGGCGAGCTGGATCATGTGCACCTATTACTCAACTACCGCCAAAGGTCCGTCTTTCCGAACGGGTGAACAGCCTCAAAGGCGTCTCCTCGCGTCCTGCGTGCGCTCTGAACCCCCAGCCTAAAGGCCGCGGGGTACGTTGCTCGCTTTGATCGAGGGGTCTGTTTACTGGCCGCTCGCATGGGTGACAACGGCGCCCGACATAAAGACCTGACAAATTGTATTGGCGCGACTATGTTTGCGCCGCGAGGAGACCAATTATGGCGGCTCTCGAAGACGACGATCGGCCAAGAAAGAAGCCTTCCCATGAGATCGGACAGGAGTTGGCGCTGCTATCGGTCGAAGAGCTCAGCGATCGCATTGCGCTGTTGAACGACGAGGTGGCCCGCCTGCAAGCTGCATTGGAGAAAAAGCGCGCCTCGCGTTCCGCGGCCGATCAATTCTTCAAGCGATAGGCGCATCAAGAGCTGAACGATCAATCAGCAGGACCGGTTGTATCAGCTTGGGACCATCGGGGTGGCCGGGGCGAGCCCACACTCTGGTTGCCGCGACTTTGCCTCTCTTGCGACGCAAGGTCGTTAGCTGTCAGCCCGGACGCCGCCCAAGAAAAAGACCACCAACTGCGCCGAAATGGTCATTCCGATTTGGCTTGCGGCAGAAAGATGGCGTCGGAATGCCGCGCCGAGGCAGACGGTTTGCTTTCATGGAAAGGTGGGAGATTTACGCCCCATTAGGATTTTTCCTCCACTGTGATTGCGAGTGGCCTCTCCTATCCACTCTGTTTAGCCTCCCTGTTTATGACTGAGGAGCCGCTTTTAGAATGGCGGCTCCTTTTCTTGTGCTCACCACCGCTTGCGTGGATTGGCTGCATGCCACCAACCATAGGATTTTGCCGGTGCGGCTGGACACGAGCGCTGCGCGAGGGCATGCTTTTGCCGCTGCGAGGCGCAAAATGGCCAACCGATTGATCGATAGGCTGAAACCAGTTTCGTTCCGCGACCGGCTGCTGGCGTCGCCGAGTTTTTCCCGATTCTTCCGCGATGGCATGAAGCTCGTGGAAGACACAGCGGCCTATCTCGACGGCCCCGGGCGTCAGGAATCCAAGCTGCTCGACCGCGCCACATCGCTCGCTTATGCGACCGAGAGCGTGCGGCTGACGACGCGCCTCATGCACCTTGCCTCATGGCTGCTCCTTCATCGCGCCGTCAATGAGGGCGAGATATCGCTGGTGCAGGCCAACAAGGAGCGCACGAGGATCAAGCTGTCGATCGAAGAACCCCGGCTTGCGGCCGAGGGTAAGGTGGGGGAGACGCCGGCCCTGCCGGCGAGGCTGCGCGAGCTTATTGCTCGGTCGAAAAAGCTCAGGGACCAGATCCGGCGCCTCGACGCCACTATTCACGCGCAGCCGTCGACCGCAGCAGCAGGCCACAATCCCTTTGAATTTCAACTCGGAAAGTTGCGCGCGGCCTTCGAGCGCCGCCCGTAGGGCGTGAGAGCTTAAGCGATCGCGGGCGGCCGTCGTTATTTCGTCTTCGTCAAGCCGAGACCTGAAAACCTCTTTTGGAAGCGCGACACACGGCCGCCGCGATCGAGAAGCTGCTGAGCGCCGCCGGTCCAGGCAGGATGGGACCTGGGGTCGATGTCAAGGTTCATGGTGTCGCCCGGCTTGCCCCAGGTCGAACGGGTCAAGAACTCGGTACCGTCGGTCATGACGACCTTGATCGTGTGATAGTCGGGGTGAGTTTCGGATTTCATGACCTAGCGTTCCCGGCGCCGCGATGGCGCACCCGTAAGTTGCAGCAAAGGGATGCCAAGTCTATACCCTGCCGCTCGCGCAGACACAAGATGCGCAGGTGCGCTGTTTGGCGCGCCGATCGGGCTGTTGTCAGGATCGCCTGGGCGCGGCATTGTCCAGCCCGCTAGGCGTCCAGCAGGTAACCATTTATGAGCGTAGCGACCGAATCCGAAGTTGAACCGATTGCCGAAGAGGCGCCGCAAACTGCCAATCCCCGTCAAAGGCGAGGCAGCGTGCGACCGCTCCTGGGACTGGTTGGGTTTGTGGCCCGCTACCGGGTGCGTGCGACTGCGGCCCTCGTCGCTCTCGTGGTGGCGGCGGCCGCAACACTTGCGGTGCCGATCGCGGTGCGGCGGATGATCGACAACGGCTTCGATCCTGCCCGCGCCGGCCTGATCGATGAGTATTTCGGGGTGATGATTGTGGTGGTTGCCGTCCTGGCCGGCGCCAGCGCCATGCGCTACTACCTCGTCACCACCCTCGGTGAGCGCGTCGTTGCCGATCTGCGCGGCGCCGTGTTCGAACGTGTCACCATCTTGTCGGCAGCGTTTTTCGATACCGCGAAAAGCGGAGAAATCATCTCTCGGCTCACCGCCGACACCACCCAGATCAAGTCCGCGGTCGGCGCATCGGTGTCGGTGGCGCTACGCAACCTTGTGCTGTTCTTCGGCTCCATCATCATGATGGTGGTGACGAGCGCGCGGCTTTCCGCATTCGTCCTCGCCGCCATCCCGGTGATCGTGATGCCGCTCGTCGGATTTGGCCGCATGGTGCGTAAGCGCTCGCGCGCCGCCCAGGATACGCTCGCCGACGCCTCAGCCTACGCGTCTGAACTGATCGGGGCAATTCGCACGCTGCAGGCCTTCACCAACGAGAAGCTTGCGGTCCATCGTTTCACGCAGGCCGTCGAGCGCGCCTACACGGCGGCCGTGTTCTCGACCAAAGCGCGCGCAATCTTGACGGCGGTGATCATCTTTCTTGCCTCCTCGAGCGTCGTCGTGGTGCTGTGGGTCGGTGCGCAAGATGTGTTGGCGGGGCGCACCAGCGCCGGAACGCTGAGCCAATTCGTGCTGTTTGCGGTGTTGGCGGCGACGGGCTTGGGCCAGCTCAGCGAAGTCTGGGGCGAGCTTTCCCAGGCGGCAGGCTCGGCCGAGCGGCTTTCGGAGCTGTTGCGCCACGAACCCGATGTCAAGGCGCCCGCCGTTCCGACGCCGCTGCCCTCGCCGCCGCGCGGCGAAATCAGCTTTGACGCGGTGCGATTTGCCTATCCGTCGCGGCTCGAGACCGAGGTTCTTGACCGAATAAGCTTCACGGTCCGGGGCGGCGAGAAGGTGGCGATCGTCGGACCGTCCGGCGCCGGCAAAAGTACCATCTTCCACCTCCTCCTGCGTTTCTACGACCCGAAAGCCGGCGCCATTAGGTTTGACGGCGTGCGCATCGCGGACGCAGACCTCAGTGCGTTGCGCGGACGGATTGCGCTCGTGCCTCAAGATACCGCGATTTTTGCGGCTTCGATTGCCGAGAATATTCGGTTCGGGCGGCCGGAGGCGACGATGGACGAGATCGTGCGGGCTGCCGAACAGGCGGCCGCCGCCGAATTTATCGCCCGCCTGCCCCAACGCTACGACTCAATCGTCGGCGAACGCGGAGTGACCCTGTCGGGCGGTCAACGTCAGCGCATCGCCATCGCCCGCGCCATCTTGCGCAATTCGCCGCTGTTGCTGCTCGACGAGGCGACCTCCTCGCTCGACGCGGAAAGCGAAACCCTGGTGCAAACTGCGCTGGCGCGACTGATGGAGAAGCGTACCACGCTGGTGATTGCCCACCGCCTCGCCACGGTGCTGTCGTGTGATCGCATCCTCGTAATGGACCACGACCGCATCGTGGAAGAGGGCACCCACGAGAGCCTTGCTGCCCAGGGCGGGCTCTATGCGCGGCTCGCGCGGCTGCAGTTCCAGAACGCCTGAGGCGGCGTTGCCAGGGCGTCACCGCTCGGTGAGCTTGAGCTCGAGCCGGCGATTGCGGCGGAAGGCGTCCTCGGTCAGGGCCGGATCGAGCGGCTGAAATTCGCCGAACCCGGCAGCGACGAGGCGCTGGGGCGACACGCCTTTGGCAATGAGATACTGCACGACCGAAATCGCCCGCGCCGCTGACAGATCCCAGTTCGAACGGTATTGCGAGGTGAGGATCGGCCTCACATCGGTATGCCCGTCGACACGCAGGACCCAGTGAATTTCGGACGGTATCTGCTTTTCGAGATCGAGCAGCGCCACCGCGAGCTTGTCGAGTTCGCTGCGGCCCTCGGCGTTGAGGACCGCCGACCCGGAGTCGAAGAACAGCTCGGACTGGAACACGAAGCGGTCGCCGACCACCCGGATATCGGGCCGTGTGCCGAGAATCTCTCGCAGCTTGCCAAAGAAGTCGGAGCGATAGCGCGACAATTCCTGCACCCGCTGGGCCAGCGCGACATTCAGGCGCTGGCCAAGATCAGCGATGCGGGTCTGGGATTCCTTGTCGCGCTTTTCAGAGGCGTCGAGAGCCTGCTCGAGCGCAGCCAACTGGCTGCGCAGCGCGGCGATCTGTTGATTGAGGACTTCGACCTGAGCGAGTGCCCGCGCGCTGACGCTTTTCTCGCTGTCGAGAGCACTGGTGAGCGTGTTGATGCGGTTTTGCGATTCGCTAAGGACGCCTTGCAGCGAACTCGGATCGCCCGCCGCCTTGAGCCGGTCGCGCTCGCTCTCGACGCCGGAGATATTTGCACGCAGCCGCGCGATCTCCTCCTCCATGTCGACTTTGCCGGTCTTTTCCAGCGCCAGCAGGTCGGTGAGCTGGGCGATTTGCGCGTTGAGGCGATCGAGTGCCGTATCCTTGCCGGCGACTTCCTGTGACAGAAAGAATTGCACGACCACGAATACTGTGAGCAGGAAGATGATGCCAAGGACGAGCGTCGATAAGGCGTCGACGAATCCCGGCCAGTAGTCGATGCTTCGCTCGCGTCGGTTGCGTGCCATGGCCTTCGCCTTCAGTCTCTCTGTGCGGGAGCGTGCGCCAGAATTTCCAAGAGCCGCCTGATTTCACGATGCTGCACGGCCTGCGCATCAACCCATTCGCGAATCAGCTGTTGCTCGCCGCGCATGTGCACAACCAGGCCCTGGATCGCCTCGGCGAGGTTGGCCATGGCGCTGGTTGCCCCTTTGCTTGGAGCGCTGTCCGTCATAACGTCGCGCAAGCGCTCGATCACCGCGCGAATTTCGCCGCTCGCATTCCCTGCCGAGGAGGGTGCGGTTTCGGACGTGCCGCCGAGATCGCGGACCGTGGTGGCGAGCCAGTCTTCAAGATCGGTGTAGAAGCGGTTCTGTGCCTGAGAGGTTTGCAGATCGAGAAATCCCAGGACGAGCGAACCGGCGAGGCCGAAGAGTGATGAGGAGAACGAGATCCCCATGCCGCCGAGCGGCGCCGCCAATCCGTCCCTGAGAGCATCGAACATGGCGCCGGCATCGCCGCCGACCTTTAACCCTTTAATAACGGTGCCGACCGAGCCCACCGTCTCAATCAAACCCCAGAAGGTTCCGAGCAGCCCGAGAAATATCAGAAGTCCCGTCATGTAGCGCGACATGTCGCGCGCCTCGTCGAGCCGCGTGCCGATCGAATCGAGAAGACTCTTCATGGTTTGCGACGAAATCGCCATCCGGCCGGCATGGTCCCCGAGAATCGCAGCCATCGGAGCCAACAGCACCGGCGGGCGCTCGATGGCGAGCCCAGGATCGGCGAGGCGGAAACTATTCACCCACGCGATCTCGGGGAATAATCGGATCACCTGGCGGAAGGCCAACAGGATGCCGATCAGAAGCACGCCGATGATGAGAGCGTTGAGCCCCGGATTCGCTAGAAACGCCGCCCAGATCTGGCGGTTTAGAATAACCACGAGCAACCCGCCGAGGACGAGGAAAACCAGCATCCGCAAGACGAAGATACGTGGGGATGATACCTTGAATGGGTCGATATCGTGTTGGTGCTTTACCATGCAAAAATTCCGCCCCCGACCTTAAGCTTCGATCCCCGTATATATGTCACAATTTATATCAAAAATACGGGCGAGTGGGCCTGGCGGACGCAGAATTGAGCACAGATTGCGGTACATTTAGGGCTCGCCCGAAATACTCAATTGCGCGCCTCCTTCATTGGCCGGGGTCCTTCACAGGCTTCTTTGAGCAGTTGCACCAAGGCCTTGTGCAGGAACTCGTTGCCGGCGATGACTTGGCGCTTGGTGAAGAAGCCGTCACCGCCGTCGAGGTCGGTGGCGAAGCCGCCGGCCTCTCGCACCATCAAAACGCCGGCCGCCATATCCCAGGGCGAAAGGTCGCGTTCCCAGAACGCATCGAATCGTCCTGCTGCCACCCACGCGAGGTCGAGCGCCGCGGCGCCAAACCGTCGCACACCCGCCACCTGCTCCTGCACGGCGGCGATTTCATTGCGGAATAGGGCGCGATCGCCGCGGCCCATATGTGGCATTCCGCACGCCACGACGGCGTCCGACAGCCGCCGTCTGGCGGCGACCCGCAGGCGCTGGTCGTTCAAGAACGCACCTTTGCCGCGTTCGGCCAGGAAGAGTTCCTCGTTGGCGGGATTGTAGATGACGCCCGCAACGATCGTGCCTTCGCGCTCGAGCGCAATCGAAATCGCGAATTGCGGGATCCCGTGCAGGAAATTCGTGGTTCCGTCGAGCGGATCGACGATCCAGCAATGGGACTTGTCGCCGCCCTCCCGACGGCCGCCCTCTTCGCCGAGAAAGCTGTAGCCCGGTCTCGCTTTGGTGAGGTCCGTGTACAGAATCTCTTCGGCACGGCGGTCTGCCGCGGTGACGAAATTCGCCGGACCCTTCATCGACACCTGCAGGTTCTCGACTTCGCCGTAGTCGCGCTTGAGACTGCGGCCGGCCTTTCGTGCCGCCGAGGTCATAACGTTCAGCAGTGCGGACCGAAGCATCGCGGATTCTTTCAGCCGCCGCCCTCCGTACCCGGCGGGCAATCGGGGGCGGTCTTGCGTTACCTCTCCGTTTCCGAGCGCGGGGTAGAGCCGGGCGCGCTCAGGTCATGCAGCGGCTGCGTCAGCCGCCATGCCCCTCAAAGCGGCGGCGCTCCCGGCGCCTACCCCCCTACCGTTCCCCGCAGCGCGCATCGCCCGCTTCTGTTCGTACGAGCCGGCACGATCGGGCGCTGCTCGGCAAAGGCGGCCGGGACGCCCGCCCTCCCCAGGAGAGCGCAAGGGGGGCGAACGCAGGGGTGATGTGCATGCGGCATGCCGCAGCGTCAAGAGACGCCTTTGGCGTCCCCCACGCGCGCAGGCGCGCCCAGTCGCGGCGAAAGTGCGGGGGTTGGAGTTGCGGCGGGGTCGCCTTTCTGCGCCCTCCGGTGCGAGCGTTCACTTCGACTCTGCCCACTGGCTTCGGCGCCGGTAGCTGTGGCGGGGGAGGGGCGCGCCGTTCGTGCCACGCGGTAGTACCGCCGAAGGAGCGCCAAGGCCGCCGCGGCCCCGGGCAGCGACAGCGCAATCCCGAGCCAGATGGGCGCGCCGGCCCAGAGCAGGACAGCGACGGCTATGCACGCGCCCGCTGCCCCGGCATCCCAGCCGCCCTCGGTGGCGATGTGAAAACGCAGTGCACAAGGCGACCCTTTCGCTTGATTGTACACGGCCGTCATCAGGGTCGGGACGTAAAGGGCCGGCACCAGCGCGCCCGCGGCGTTGGCCACGACCGCAAGGACCGGATCGGTGCTGCTGCCGGTACGCAGAGCGATTACGGCCGCCAGCAAACCGGTTGCAAGCCACACGGCACGCTCGCCGTGGCCTGCGTCGATATAGCGGCCGAGAAGGAGCCCGCTCGCGGCGCCGACCAGGGCGGCGAGCGCCATTGCGCCGCCATACGCGGTGAAGCTTTCGCCAAGCGCCAGGAAGAGCGCCATCTGCCAGACAAAATAAAAGCC
>JASHYD010000181.1 GCA_030043175.1 Xanthobacteraceae bacterium
GAACGCTTGCGAGATCTGTTCGCGCGGCTTGCGGAGGATCGCTTTAATTTGGTGCTCGTCGGGCGATTCAGTCGGGGTAAGACATCGTTGATGAACGCGATCCTGGGCACCGACAAGCTACCGACCGGCATCGCCCCCCTTACGTCAGTCATCACGACGGTCACGTACGGGAGCAAAGAGCAGGTGGTCTTGAAATATGACAACAGAATTCTTGATAAGGAAGTACCAATCGGTTCCTTTCCGCAATATATTACGCAACAAGGAAATCCCGGAAACATCCAACGCATCAAGACGGCCGAAATCCAGCTCCCGGCGGAAATTCTCCGTCGCGGCTTCTACTTCGTCGACACGCCTGGATTAGGCTCGGTGATTATCGAGAATACCCTGACGACGGAATCGTTTCTGCCCGAGGCCGACGCATTCATTCTTGTGACCAGCTATGAAGGTCCTCTCTCTGAGGAGGAGATGCGCTTCTTCAGAGCGGGCTCTTTGGCAGGCAGTCGCATATTCGTGGTGCTCAACAAGCATGATACCGTCTCAGCCGAAAATCGAGCTGCAGGTCTTGCCTTTGTTCGCGAACAGCTCCAACAGCTGTTCATACGTTCGCCGCCACGAATTTTTTCAGTCTCGTCCATTGAGGGACTCGAAGCGAAACGCTCGGGTGAGGCCTCGCGTCTCGCGGCAAGCGGAATCCCGGAACTTGAGAAAGAACTCTTGGGTTTCCTCTTGACGGAGAAGGCAAGCGAATTCCTGCTGCGGATGTGCGACCGAGTCCGGGAGTTCCTGCAGGCGATGCCGCCCTCGAAAGAGGTGGCTGGTTTGACTCTACAGGCCGCTACATTGGCGAAGCGGTTCGACCGCACGACCGAAACCGCTGAGTCTATTGAAGGTCCGGCTGCGGCGTTTGCAAATTTGCACCGGGTGCAGTCCTGCGAGATTTGTGCTTCTGTGGCCGACACACTGTGGCATTTTCTCTGCCAATATCAATATCAGATCATTGTCAGTTCCGAAGACCAGGGGCGCTTCGCAAATCGCGGTGGCTTCTGTCCATTTCACACCTGGGAATACGGGTCGATCGCCTCACCATATGGAATATGCAACGGATATCCCAGTTTGCTCGATCAGCTGTCGGCAGAGCTTCGCGATGCTGCTTCAACCATCAGTCAGCCGGATGTCCTGCTCACTAAACTCCAGCGCGTGCTGCCGACTCAAAACGACTGCGTTCTCTGCGACGTCCGCGATAGGGCGGAGCAGGAGGCCATTGCCGAACTCGCCAAGCGACTGCAGGAGAAGAGGACCGACCGGTCGAAGTCTCTCTCAGCGGCCTGCCTGCCACATTTTGTTATGCTCGTGGCTGCAGTTCGGGACAAGGATGTTGTCGCAAGCCTGATCAACCATCAGGCCGCTGTGCTCCAACGTTTTTCGGAGGACATGCGGCGATATGCGCTCAAGCACGACGCCGTGCGGCGATACTTGGCCAGCGATGAGGAGACAACAGTAGCGAAGAGGGGATTGCTGTTCGTCGCGGGCCGTGAGCGCGTCAATTTTTCGCCCAGGCGGACAGGCTCGCCACGATGCGATCAAGCGTCGGTACCCGGTCCGGCGGTTTCAGAAGACACCGGGCGGCTTGGCGAACGGGATACCGCTGATCGAGCGAGCGTGCAACAGGCAAAAGTCGCTCCTTGACAGCACCTTCGAATGGTCCGGAACGGTCTGTGCGCGGTAACGCTTGCTGCAAGAAGTGACAGAGGCCGTGCGATGAGCACTTATACTGTTCGTGGTCGACTGACCGGTGCGCTGTACGGGCATCATCTCAGCGCGATGGAGGCCGCTTCAGTCGTTCTTCGTCATGCGACGCGACGCTTCGCCATCCGCAGTGGAGGCGAAGGCTATTACTGGCTGTGGATTGAAACGAATGCAGGCACGAAAAAGATAGCGTCCTGCATCGGCCAACCTATTGGCGCGCGAGCTCAGACAAAAGAAGCAGCGTGGCCAGCCATAGCATGCCAGGTTCTCGAGGCGGACTGGCCGGGACTTCGTGTCTCGTGTGACGACCTGCCATTATTGCGGCTTGTATGGGACAAGGACCGCGCCGGTTAGCTGCTCTGGGCGTTAGTAAGCAATTGGGCGAACGAGGCGAGGAAAGCTGGTCATGGAAATCGTTGGCAGCCACCAGGGCGACGGAGATCGAGTTACCTTGTCCTTTATTCCGGACCATGGCTGGTTTGTCGAAGTGCACGACAATGGTGACCGTTCAACGGAATGCGGACCGGTCAGTAGAAGGAAGGCGCGTACGGTGTTCGCCATGGCGTGCCGGGCGAGCGGTTTTGTGGGAGCATGTGTGGCCGTGCACGACAATAAAGCAGCCTGACCGTGGTGGGTGACAATAAGAGTGACAGTCCATGCAGTATTTCTGAGGCGGGCAGTGCGCCCTTCAGTCAAAGGATACGGCGTGATTGCCGGTGACGAGATCAGTCCATCAATGAGTAGCGAACGAAATCAAGAGGCAACAGCCATGCCGGCGAACTTGGCACCGAACGTGGAGCAGGCGATGAATAAGCTGCAATCACTCCACGATGGTGACATTGGCGTGGTTGAGGTGATTGCCTGCGGGGGGCAGGTAATCCCTGCTCTGCGAGCGCTGCTGTTCGCACGAGAGCCGAGTGGCCTGTTTCAAACTCGCTGCCGAGCCGTCGAGGCGCTGGCAACACTCGGAGCCTACGAGGTTCTGACGGACTACCTCAGCATGGAGCGTGTCGCGAGCGATCCCGTCGAAGGCCTGGGTGATGATGCGGTCATCAATGCCGCTGCGCAGGCCATCGCGACAGTACGCGAACAGCACGTATTTGAACTTCTGTTGCACCTTGCGCAAAGGCCGGGGCTGACCGGCGTCATCCGCGCGTTGGGCGCGTTCCGGCGACCAGAGGCGATACCAGTGTTGATCGGTGCACTCGAGGATGATGCCAGCCGGCAGGCAGCCGAGATGGCGCTTAAAAAACTGGGACGCCCCGTTCGATCCGCATTGGTGTCATCGGCCAAACTGCGGTCCCCATCCTCTGAGCACGAGAGCGAGTCGAGTCTTCGACGGCGCCGGAGCACACTCAGACTCTTACATGAAATCGGTATCTCACAGAGAATATGGCCGGCGCTACGATCCCTGATGCACGATACTGATGCGAAAGTCTCTTGTCTTTCCTGTCAACTCTGTCTGCTCAATGCGCGTGCTCGTGAGAAGAGTAACGCGGTGCGCCAGCTGATCGGCCTGCTGCCAGGCTCGGACTGGATGCTGCGTGATGAGATCGAAAATGTGTTGATTAAGCACATCGACATCGCAAGGCGCCTAATCAGGCTGTGTTCAGGACGTGGCTGACGCGGCCAAGGGTACTGCAGGAGAGAGTTCGACGGAACGGGTGCTGCATCGAGTACTGGCACATGGCGAAGGGCGCTGATGCGACTCGATTGATAGGTATTGGTGGAGCATCCGACAATCCATTTTCACGCATCAACTGACGAGACGTACGTCGCCGTTGCCGCAGTAGCGGATAGAGGCAAGAACTCGAACCCCGGCGGGTTGCCCGACGGCCATTGCAATTTCGCAATCGGCCCGTTGCCATCGAATCCCCGCGCCGCGAGAGTCAGCGTCAACCGGCACAGACGCAGGAACCGTATGGGCTAAGGCTAAGCCGTCTGCTTAGGGCTTACTGATGGCGAAGATTTCGCGTTGCAGATTCAGATCGTATGTGCGACCGCCCGCGGACTAGGCGTGTCCACCTCGCCTAGCCCATCGTCGAGTCTCAATCTCACATTAGCGAGTGAAGCCCTTGACGCAGGGCGGATCCGATGCGGGAGCGTTCGGCGCCCGATCGGCGCGGGCCGGACCATTGGACACTGCCGCCAAAGCGGCGCGCCCGACAAGGGTCGCCGGCGCTTTGGTGATAGAGATGTGTCAACTTGCTCCATGCGGTCGATGGAAAACGCCGTGCCCCCGGGCGTTCCGAAGGAATGCGCGAGGAAACCGCAATACGGTCACGCGCTGTCCCCTGTCTGACGCCGGGGGCCATTTCATACTCCTAGCGACGGAACGGGTGACATTCCCATGGGACGTGTGTGGCTGACGGCGGCGGCATGGATGGGGTTGGCGCTTCTTGCATCCGTCGTGTCCGTCTGAACTGGCATCTCTGTTGCGCCGGTCGAGATCTTCATTGGCGCCCTGGCCGCCAATCTGGTCGGGCTCCCCGATCCAATCTGGGTCGATTACCTGGCGGGACTCGGCGCCATCGTGCTAGCCTTCCTCGCCGGCGCCGAAATGCAATGGGCGGCTTTCCGCACGCGCGTCTGGGCGAATCTGGCCATCGGAACCGGCGCATTTTTAGCTCCGTTTCTCGCCGTCTTCCTGTTCACGCTCACGGTCACGCATTGGACGGCACCCCAAGCCCTCCTTGCCGCCACCGCGCTGTCAACCACGTCCGTCGCCCTCGTCTACACGATCGTCTTTGAAGCTGGTCACAGCCATACGGAGGTTGGGCAGATCGTTCTTGCCGCCCGGTTCATCAACGATATCGCTACCGTGGTCGCGCTCGCCGTCGTGACGGCGGACCTCGACTATCGTCTTCCATTGTTTATCGGGCTGATGCTCGTCGCCGCCTGGGCCGTTCCGAAGATCTCGCTCTGGTTCATCCACCAGGCAAGACAGGGCGGCGAGCTCGACATTCACTTTCTCGCCGTTGTGTTCCTGGTGTTGAGTGGTATGGCCGGCGTATCCGGGATCGAACCCGTCGTTCCCGCTTACCTCATGGGTCTGGCTCTTACGGCTCTGCTCGAGAGGAACAGTACGCTCACAACCCGGTTGCACGCCGTCGCCTTCGGCTGGTTCACACCGTTCTACTTCCTACGCGCCGGGTCCTTCCTCGACTTCGCTCAACTGCCGTCCATCGCGGCAACCGCAGGAGCGCTCTTCATCATAAAGATTGCGAGCAAGTGCGCAATTATTGTGCCACTGGGCCGCTCCTTCGGTGTCGCGCCGCGGGATCGGTGGTCCATTGCGCTGTTGATGTCGACTGGGCTCACGTTCGGCACCGTTGCCTCCTACCTGGGGCTCATGCATGGCATTATCGATCGCGAGCAGTATGCTGCGCTCGTCGCGGCGGTCATAGCGAGCGGCACGATACCGGCGCTGATCGCCCAAAAGTTGCTTCGGACGGCCGAGGCCCCTCCTGACGCTCACTGAAAAGGCTGTCGCCTCACGCACCGTGGAGCCATACGCCGGCGGCGGTGAGCACGGCTCTGTGCTGGGCGGCACTGCTCTCCTTGGCCAAGTGTGAGCACAAGGGCGAGTACGCGGAGAGCGGCGGCGGAGCCCGCCATTAGCGATCGGGATGGTGTTGAAATTGGCTCTGTCATCGCGCATCCCTAAGGCTTGCGGGATGAGTGCCGTGCCCTTCGGTGTGCTCGTCGCTCGGCAACAGATGCCGCGGCATGAAGAACGCGTTCGCGATCATCGTGGGTACAACGGCGCTGGCGACGACACCCGTAACGACCACGGAATATTGCGATTGGTCGATGATACCGTGCGATAAGCCGAACAGCGCAGAGATCGTACCAAAGGTCAGGCCCGTGGACATCAAGAGCGTGGTGTACATGGCCTCCTTCTGCGGCGAGCCGAACAATTTGGTGACGGGATAGATCCCGACGCATTTGGTCGTCATCTTGCCGAGGAGCAGCGCGAGGAAGGCGATCGGCGCGGCAATCAGCGCCGGGATCGACACAAACGATCCGGCGCGGATGAAATAAAACGGCGTCATCAGGCCGAGCGTCAAAGTGCGGATGCGCCGAATCAGGGCGTGATCTTTGCCGACCGTCCCGGCTAGCAACATGCCCGCAATGTAGGCGGGCAGCACGGCTTCGCTGTCTGCCCAGGCCGCGATGGCTCCTAGCGCAAACAGGAGCAGCAGAAGGTACTTGGTTTCGAATTCCGAAGGGCGGCCGCCATACAGACTGAACAAAATGGGCGTCACCCAAGGAAGTACCGCGAAGACCGCGACAGCCACGGCGGCGAACAGGGCGGTGTTGAGCGAGAACGGCGCGAAGATGAAGCCGAGGGCAAGCACGGTGCCGAGATCATTGATGAAGCACGCCGCAAGCACGATTTTGCCATATTCGGTTTTGTTGAAGCCGTATTCGAGCATCACAGCATAGACGACGGCGACCGATGTGGTGGACAGCGCGACGCCCGCGAGCCAGCTCTGAGGGACGCCCCAGCCGAGAACCCAATAGGCGACGGCGGCGCAGCCGAAGAACGGGGCGAAGAACCCGACAAGCCCGAGAGCGGTCGCCTCCTTCCAATTCCGGCGGAAGACGACGGGATCGAGTTCAGCCCCCGCCAGGAACGTGAGCACAATAGCGCCAGCGCCGGCGAGGAAGGTGATCCACGGCGTGGTGGTGCCGAGCACGCCGGACCCGAAGAGGGCGCCGAGGATGAGCTGCGCGACCGTGCCGATGATGATTTCCGTGAGCGCAGTGGATACGCGAAACCAGATTGCGCAGAGTGTGGCGACGACCGCCAAACTAAACCAAAGGGCCGCCAAGCCCCAAACTTCGGTCATAAAAAAAACGCCCAGGGGTCAACAGCCTCTTCGGCGCTTGCGGGGGGACCCCATCCCCTGTCAGGCGCTACATTTATTCAGGAACCGAACGAACGCAAGAGTGGAAAAAAGTTCTCCACGCCGGCCGGAAATCATTGACCGCAGCATAAGAGACGGCGGCAAGAGAGGTGCGCGCAATCACCGCAAGAAGCAATCCGGCTTCGCGCTTTTGTCGGCGATGCCGATCCGTCGGAAGACGATCCTTTTACCGGGCGGTCGTCAAGGCGGCCGGGCCACGACCCAACCGGAGCGATGATGGCGCGGTTGTTTCGGGCTTGACCGCCAGATCAACATCGATTTCGTCGTCGAGGCGCCATAGAATCGTCCGACCGTCGTGGAAGATCAGGACAGGCAAGATGGTATCGAGGCATTCCTGCCGCGGCCTGGCCACCTGAAGAGCGTCCGCCTGACGGACCCACTGCGGCGATCCTGGAGGCACCGCCGAATTACTGTAACAGAAACCGGCTCCTCCCGTTATCTCCTTTCGTCTCGGAGGCGTGCTTTGCCAATCGCGTCTTCGCTCGCGGCAAAAAGACAGCCAAGCAAGCGCTCCTGTCACTTCACTACCAGGACAGGACAAGGCGCAAGATGCACGAGGCGGTCGGCTCGGCTGCCGAGCATTCGATCATACAACGCCGAATGACCGCGCGCACCGACAACCAAGAGGTCGGCCTTGAGATCGCGCGCGAGATTGACAATATCACGCACGGGATGTCCGGCCAGGACGTGTGTCTCGATTCGCACGTGTCTTTGTTCGGCCATCGCACGCGACCGGCTGAGGACGCTTTGGAAGCGCCGAGCAGCCACGCCGGCTTCTTCTCTTACTTCTTCGATGGTTGCCGGAAGATAGGGAATCTCTTCGACGGAGACCATGTGAACCTCAGCGCCGCTTTCCTTCGCCATATCCAGCACCAGTGACAGCGCATGGAAGGCCGGATCGGAGCCGTCGTTGGCATGCAAAATTCGTGTGAACATGGGCGTTCTCCCATAACGACTTCCGAGTTGAGGACTGCTGCGGAGCCAAGTGGTCGTGCGTGTATGCTTGCGTCTGGAATCTGAGTCTGAGGCAGATCCCGATGATGAGAGACGGGCGATCTCGAGCCGCACGACTGGCGAGCATGCGATCGCGAGCGGCATATGCCCGCCGCCCCGGACGACGTGGAGGTCCACCTTCAGGTTTCGTGCGCCCGGCTAAGACATGTATCTCTAGCGCGACCTTGTTGTCGTCAGCCATCGTTCCTGCACGGGTGATCGCGGAGCGGAAACGGCGCCTGGCCGTGAATGCTTCTTGCCGAATCTCCTCGGCGGTTTGGGCGCGATAGCTCCCTCGACCCAGACCATGTGAAGCTCGCTTCCGTCGTGCTTCGCCATCTTATGCGTCAGCGCCAGCGCCGGCGAACGGATGCTCGGTCCCATCATTGGCAACCTAGAAATTTCCGGAATATGGTTTCCCGCTCATGCCCGTCTTACCATCCGCGGGCGTTCTTGTGCCTCTACGTGCTCATCGCCATCAACGTCATGTTGAGATAGCAAGTGACGGGGAAGGAAAAAGGCATTGGCGATCAATGTCGGGATGACCGCGCTGGCGACCACACCGGCGACGATCACCGAATACTGACTTTGGTCGATGATACCGTGCGAGAGCCCGAACAAGGCCGAGATGGTTCCGAACGTCAGGCCGGTCGACATCAGCAGCGTCGTGTACATCGCCTCCTTTTGCGGCGATCCGAACAGCTTGGTGACAGGATAAACGCCAACGATTTTCGTCGCCATCTTACCGAGCAGCAGCACAATGAAGGCGAACGGCGCCGCGATCAATGCGGGAACCGAAACGAAAGATCCGGCCCGGATGAAATAGAATGGCGTCATCAGGCCAAGCGTGAGCGTGCGCAGCCGGCGGATCAGGACGTGATCTTTGCCAACCGTACCGGCCAACACCATGCCAACAATGTAGGCTGGGAGGACCGCCTCACTGTCCGACCAGGCCGCTAGCGCTCCAAGACCAAAGAGCACCAGCAGGAGATATTTTGTTTCTAGCTCGGAAGGGCGATTGCCATAGAGACGAAAGAGCCGCGGTGTTAGCCAGGGTAATATGATGAAGGCCACTATGGCGATGCCAGCAAAGACAAAGGTCTTCATCGTGAAGGGGGCAAAGATGAAACCGAGCGCAAGGACCGTTCCAAGGTCGTTGATGAAGCACGCGGCTAGGACGATCTTGCCGTATTCCGTCTTGTTGAGGCCGTATTCGAGCATGACTGCGTAGACGACGGCGACGGAGGTGGTCGACAGAGCCACTCCCGCAAGCCAGCTTTGCATCGCAGCCCAGCCGAGAATCCAGTGGGCAACAGCCGCACATCCGAAGAAAGGCGCAAAGAAGCCTACCAACCCGACGGCCAGGGCTTCCTTCCAGTTTCGCCGGAAAACCATCGGGTCAAGTTCTGCGCCCGCGAGAAACGTGAGCACAATCGCCCCGGCCCCGGCAAGGAATGTGATCCAGGGTGCATCTGTGGCGAGGACACTCGCCCCGAAAAGACCGCCCAGAATGAGCTGTGCGAGTGTTCCGACGACGATCTCCGTCAGGGCGGCGGAGACGCGAAACCAGATGGCGAAGAGGGTCGCGAGAAGTGCCAGCGCGAACCACAGCCCCGCGAGAGCCCAAACTTCAGTCATCGTCGGCTCCGTCGTTGTCCGGAAGCGCCAATACGCGCTCGTCCTCTGCACCGGGGGCGACGAGTTTCCGTGCCGATAGCGAAAAATATCAGGATTTCAGGGACGGCGATCTGGCCCATACGTCACTCCTGCCCGCTCGAAACGAGTTGCAGGAGTCATCAGCCTTGCGGCGGTTATGGGGGGACTCCTTCCCCGGTCGCTCACATATATCGCGAATACCGTAATTGCAAGGCTTGATTTGGCTTGATTTGGGGACCTTGTTGAAAATGGCAGTCTCCGGCGCTGGGTCGCTAGGACCGGCGGTAATCATTGGGAACGTTGACTGGTCGTAGAGTCCGCGTAGGATGAACTCGATACTCGTGGGAATGGAGTCTCCCAAGGATTGCCGCAAGGCTGATGACTCCTACCGGGCGCGTTGACGTCGGTAGGAGCTCTTGCCTCCCGAAGACGTCCGCAGAGGGCGCAAATGGAGAGGCTCCCCGACTCGCTGGTGATTGCTGCCTGGATCACCGGCTCGTGTTGGTTGTTGGCGATCCTCGCTTATTTTATAAGTGAATCGGCCGAATGGGTGCTGCCGATCTTTCTGCTCGGACTCCTCACCGGCATTGCCGAGTGGGTCATGAGACGAAAATAAATTCGATCGTGAATGGAAGCGTGATAGCCGCTTCCGCCGCTCGCAGAGCACCGAGTTAGCGGCCGCGCGATCGCATTGGAGACCTTAGTCGGCCGCACTGACGATAACGGTGCAGTTGGGGAACAAGGGAGGAGAATTGTTGGAGGATCGATCCCAGGAACGACGTCGTCGGCCGGAAAACAGGCTTCGCTGCACTAAAACGATGGGGGGGGCTCACGAAAGTGACCGCGGCATCTTGCATTTGGCTGTAGGTGCGACGGCTCGTTTCGGCCGGGAGAAGGAGGCGTCGCGTGCTTTTTCAGTCTGTAATGGCCCCACGACTGGCCGTTGATACGAGCTTGGTATACTTCGCTAATACGCCGGTGGTGTAGCGCGGCGTAGGCGCCTTCCAGAGTTTTTTCCGTCGGGCAAGTTCCTTCGCTGGGACGTTCAGCTCGATGAGACGCTTCTTGGCGTCGATCGTGATCGAATCACCTTCCTTCACCAGCGCGATCACCCCGCCTTCGTAGGCCTCGGGAGCCACGTGACCGACGACTATACCCCAGGTGCCGCCGGAAAAGCGGCCATCAGTGAGAAGGCCGACGGAGGCGCCGAGGCCCTGGCCAACGAGGGCAGAGGTCGGGGCAAGCATTTCCTGCATGCCGGGGCCACCCTTCGGACCCTCGTAGCGAATAACGATCACATCGCCGGCTTTGATGGTTTTCGCCATGATCGCCTTCAGGCATGCCGGTTCGGAATCGAATACGCGTGCTGGTCCGGTGATTGACGTTTGCTTCAACCCGGTGATCTTGGCGACGCAGCCCTCGGGCGAAAGATTGCCCTTGAGAATAATGAGGTGTCCTTGTTTGTACAGCGGGTTCGACCACGGAAGGATTACATCCTGGTCTTTCCGCGGTTCGGCAGGAATGTCCCGCAACATCTCAGCCATGGCCTTGCCGTGGATTGTCATGCAATCACCATGCAAAACGCCATTGACGAAGCAACATTTTCAGCACCTGCGGAACCCCGCCGGCGGCGTGGAAATCGGTCGCCACGTAGGGGCCAGAGGGTTTCAGATTGCAGAGCACCGGCACTTTGCGCCGTGCACGCTCGAAGTCGTCGATCGTCCATTTCACCCCCGCTGAATGTGCAATGGCCAGATAATGGAGTACCGCATTGGTCGAGCCGCCAGTCGCCATGTCGAGCGCCACCGCATTTTCGATTGACTTTCTGGTGATGATGTCGCGGGGTTTCAGGTCGTTGCGAACGGCTTCGACCAGGACGCGTGCAGACTCGGCCGCCGAGTCGGCCTTTTCCTTGTCCGGAGACGCCATCTGCGATGAGCCGAGCAAGCTCATGCCTAGCGCTTCGAAGGGTGACGACATTGTGTTTGCGGTGTACTGGCCACCGCAGGCGCCGACGGACGGGCAGGCGTTTTTCTCGATACCCTCGAAATCTTCCTCCGACATCTTACCGGCGGTGAAGGCGCCGACGGCTTCGAACGGGCTCACGATCGTGAGCTTCTCGCCCTTCCAGAAGCCGCGCTTGATGGTGCCGGCATAAACAAAGATTCCGGGCACATTCATGCGTGCCATAGCCATGATGCTTCCCGGCATTTTTTTGTCGCAGCCGCCGACCGCCACCACGCCGTCCATGCGCTGGCTGTTGACGGCGACTTCGATCGAATCGGCGATCACCTCGCGCGACACCAGAGAATATTCCATGCCTTCGGTGCCCATGCCGATTCCGTCCGTCACTGTCGGAAAGCCAAACACTTGTGGCATCGCGCCGGCTTCCGTGAGAGCTGCCACCGCGCGCTCAACGAGAGGCTAGATGCCAGCGTTGCACGGGTTCATGGTCGAGTGGCCGTTCGCCACACCGATAATGGGCTTTTCGAAGTCACCGTCTTTGAAGCCCACGGCCCGCAACATCGCGCGGTCGGGGGAGCGGGCAATGCCTGCGGTGATAAGTTGGGATCGTTTGTTGACTTTTGTCACTCTGAATGTCCTTCCGTCGTGCCGATAGTAGTCGTGAGCCGCGATTGTTGAACTCCTTGCGAGCCTCCCGCCGTTTACGTTTGTTTGGTGAGGAGGCTGGCGCGGGACCTCTCTTACTACAGGCAACATTTGCCAGGCTAGTTGGTCATGAGCCAAATAAGAGGAAGGATCAGCGTTAGGGTGTCTCTATGCAACCAACGACGCGATGAAACGACGAGCGTCGTCCAGACCTCGGCCAACCGGCCAGTTCAATCTAGGCTGCCTTGCCGTAGAGACGCAGTACTGTTATTGGCCTATGGACAACTCAATGGTTGATCACTCTTGACGGCCTCAAAGTTGAGCACGCGCGTGTACCCGCCCAGCAAAGATCTACCCGATTCCTTGCCCGATATTGAACTGCATCACGGTGAGGCCGTCTGGGTTTTGGCCCAACTTGGCTTTCAAGGTCGAGCCACCAAAAATACCTTCCGGGAGTACATCAAGTCACTACGGAAGCTCGGGACGCCGTTCGAGCGTGGACGGATAGGATATACTCGCCGAGGTCTTGCCAACTACTCGTATTGTCATCTCATGGAACTCGCACTCGTCTTGACCTTGCGCGTCTACCATGTGGTACCGGACGCTGTTCTTGTCGAAATAATCCGATACCGCCACCATCTCTATCGCCAATACCGCCGCGCTTATACGGACCGATGTTCGGGTGTCGGCGCCCCTGTCGCGATGAGCGCAGCTGGTCACGGATCAATACGTACGCGGGGCGCGTTCCTGGATCTTCAGATGAACTTTTCGGGCGCCAAGCTGGTGAAGTTCGGGCCGCCGAAATTGATTTCATCATTTGAGGCGCTAAGGGTTTTCGCCGCACGCGATGCCGCAGCTCGTGCCTTCCTCCCAATAAACTTATCCGTTTTATCCGAGCGGCTCGTCTGGACAGCGCTTCGGGCTCCGCCCATCCGGAGAGGGGCCCGCCCAAGCACCAACCGCGGCTCGGCACAGCGTTCGCGGGCTCGATGATATGACGCCATTCGTCGCTTCCCTTACCAACTCGGGGTCTAAAACTAGGCCGTTCCTTAAATTGAGTGATAAACGAGGCTAAAGCGGTGACCAAAATTCTTCTGATCCGGCATGGCCATGTCGCCGGCATAAAGCCAGAGCGATTTCGCGGTCGCGCAGACTTGGCCCTCACTGATCGCGGAAGAGCCGAGGCACGCGCGGTTGCCGGGCGCATAGCGGCGGCGTGGCACCCCGCCCGAATCTATGCGAGCCCGATGCGACGTTGTACCGAAACCGGAGGCGCTATTACCGAAGCCTGCGGCGTCGAGGCCGTGACCATGGACGATCTCAACGACATAGACTACGGCGCGTGGCAATCGAGGAGCTACAAAGAGGCCGCAGAGGCCGAGCCGCAACTTTTCGCTGCTTGGTTTGCAACGCCACATCTCGTGCGGTTTCCCAATGGCGAGTCCCTGCAGGATCTCGTTGCTCGCACCGCGAACGCATTACGTTTTGTTGTGAGAGATCATAGTCACGAGACCATCGTTCTGGTCGGACATGACAACGTGAACCGTGCGCTGCTGCTTCAACTGCTCGACCAACCGCTCACGTCCTACTGGCGGGTGGCGCAAGAACCATGCTGCATCAACGAGATTGATATTGCCGACGGACATATTCACGTTCAACGGATCAACGAAACATCTCATCTCGACACTGTCGCATCTCTCGGCGGCGACTAGTACTAGCCGGGGGTCGGCTCATTTCTGGCTCGACGAAGCCGGGCCCGGGCTGCGGTCTCCGTGGTCGAATGATTCGAAATTCGTACGTTGGAGGATCAGCGTGCGTGACGGAGATCGAAGGGTCCGCAGCGTGACGTCAACTCTGCCCCCACGCGAATTCAAAGTGCCGTCGCTTGTTGCCGAGGTCCGCGGCCTGCCAAGAAGGGCCGGTACAATCTGCCTGAGGATAGATTGGGGCGGCCCGACCGGCAGTCCCTGGGGTTTCGTTCAGCGGAAATCATATAAAAATCGCACCAAAGCAGCTCTACGGTAGGAATCATCAGCCCCGGAAGCGCGATTCGGCCGAACTCCACCGCCAAGCATGGAACCATTAAGGCCGAGTGTCGTTTGCGTCAATATGACAAGCTGTACGCTTGGCTTGCTTGATCGAATCGCCAAGTCTATATTGTCTGTCATCATGTGACGGGGATGGAGTGCCCCCGAAACCGCCGCAACGGCTGATGACTCCTACCGCGTGATGTTTGGCGGTGGGAGCGGCAAATGTCCTGATTTCTCTCCTGAACCTGACGTCACGCACGTAGTGGCATTGAGCCGCGAAGGAGTGCGTGATGACGGGACTGTTCGTTCTTCTTGGATTGCCGTGGCTGGGCCGCCAGGCGGGCTCAGCGCCGCTACGCTGCGCTCGCACCTGGAGGGCGGCGTTTCGAGGAAGTCATACGTGCTGGGAGGCGTTCGCAATGGACGTGACGACGCAAGCGATCGTGGCTCGAACGCCGGCCCGCCGTGCAGCGGCTATTCGTTTCATCGTTTTGATCGGATTCGTGAGCCTTTTTGGCGATATGACTTATGAAGGTGCGCGAAGCATCGTGGGGCCGTACCTCGGTACGCTTGGCGCGTCGGCGACGGTAGTCGGAATCGTAGCCGGCTTTGGCGAGTTGATTGGCTATGCAATCCGTCTGCTCTCCGGCTATCTCGGTGATCGGACCGGGCGCTACTGGACTGTGACCATCATCGGATACGTCTTGAACCTGTTCGCGGTACCCTTGCTGGCATTAGCAGTAAATTGGGAAAGTGCGGCGGTCCTGATTGTGGTCGAACGCATGGGCCGAGCATTACGCGCTCCAACGCGAGACGCCATGCTGTCTCATGCTGCAACCAGGACCGGTGCCGGCTGGGCCTTCGGCCTTCACGAGGCGATGGATACGACAGGTGCAATAATCGGCCCGCTTGCGGTTGGCACCGCCTTGTATTTTGGACACGGATACAGCCCCAGTTTCGCGATACTGGTGGTTCCGGCGCTGTTGTCCATTGCTGTCTTGTTGGTCGCACAAGCCCAGTTTCCGACTCCACGAGACCTGGAGGTCGTGGAACCGATCCGCCAGCCGCAGGCGCTTCCCCGGAAATTTTGGATCTACTCGGTGGGCGCAGCATTCATCGGTGCTGGTTACGCGGATTTTTCACTTCTTGCCTATCACTTCGGCAAGTCTTCGGTGGTTGCTCCGCCCCTGATTCCCATGCTGTACGCGCTTGCGATGGTGGGCGCGGCGGTCGCGGCGCTCGGCCTTGGCCATCTATTCGATCGAGCCGGCATCAAAGTAATGGTTCCAGCCGTGATCGTCTCGGCCCTTTCGGCACCATTGGCATTTCTCGGCGGACCGATCGTCGTTTGCCTCGGCGTCATATGCTGGGGCATTGGAATGGGGGCGCAGGAATCCGTAATGCGCGCGGTCATTGCATCGATGGCGCCACGCGGTCGTCGCGGCACCGCCTTCGGCCTGTTTCACACGATGTTCGGAATCGCGTGGTTCATCGGAAGCGCGCTTCTTGGAATCATTTACGACCACTCGGTCATGGGGGTTGCGGTCCTGTCGCTCGTACTGCAGCTCCTTTCCGTGCCTGTTCTGGCCGCTGTAATGAACAGGTGGCTTGAGCCATGAACCCGACATCGCGAGAAAGTGCGAGGACGTATGTATGGGCCCGTGGGTCGCGCTCCGCCTCCGACCGCGGGAAGGCTGCGTCATGAAGAGCCTCGCGCGCCCGTCCTTTTTTCGAATGTTCGACCTGCTGCTAAGCAGTGTTAATCCGGGTTTGAAGCTGACGCGCTGGACCCACGACGGCGTCAATTTCGAACGCGAGAGACATAGTTTTACCGGCCCCAAGCACAGTGTGACCATCGACATATTCACGTTAACGTGCGGAGGCCGCCGGGGTTGGTCACTCATGGTAACAAAGGAATACTGGTGGGTGGGAGCGGAAGGGAAGGCATTCAAGAATTCTCGGTGGGCGCGTCCGCTTGGCGGCCAGCGTAGCGATCTTTTTGCATGGCTGCGGAAGCAGGAAGCAGCTCTCGACGTCTCATCTTCCTTCACAAAAGCGTCCACCGAAATCGAGGACGGCGATTCGTTTGATGACGAAATGGACGAGGGCGAAGAGGTATTGAGCTAAGAAGACGGCGACAATTCACGGTGATGAAAGGAATGAGCTCAGCATTCGTATGACAGCCTTAAGAGCGGAGCGCAGAGAGGAACCATGGAGCGCCGGGCATTCTGGTCGCCAATCTCGATCAGGTAATCGGCGGGCTTGGCGAGTGGCTCGGTGGCCGCTCCCCGCCAGTCACTCGGTTCAAATCACTCCGCGACCGTCTAGGTGGCAGCGAGTTTCGGGTGGCCATTCTTGGTTTATTCAACTGCCGCGGGCGCGCGGTCAAAGCTTTTCTGGCGTGAATCAACAGGATTGAGGTCGGATGTCAGTCCAATTCGGTCTGAGTGAAACCGCGGTTGGGGTTCGCTCGTTGGATTGAGTGAACACGCGATCACTGCTATGATAAGATATTAATGTTGACGGGGATGGAGTACCCCCGAAACCGCCGCAAGGCTGATGACTCCTAGCGTTGTTATGCACGCCGCCGCGACTGGGTCGTGGCGAAAGGAGTATCGGCATGGCACGTTCGCAAGAATCCGCGGCTCCACAGGCGCCTTGCCCCAAAATTGTTCGCCTTCCACCGGGTCCGAGGCGCCCCAAACCAGCTGAACCCGCTCTGGCCATGCTTCTGGGTGAGCCGGAGATTCGTATGCGTGCAGATAATGCGGACGAGCGAGAACTGACAGCAATGCTCGATGCGGTGTCGGTACAGCTTCGGAGCCAGTCCATAGCTGCTTCCGAATCGGCTTACCGAACACGCGTTGGCATCATGTTGTTGAATCCGCGACACGAGGTCTTCGTCGGGAGCCGGGCCGACACACAAGCTGACGCCTGGCAGATGCCGCAAGGCGGGATTGGTCGTGGGGAGAAGCCGCGTCAGGCGGCGCTGCGTGAACTGGAAGAGGAGATCGGGACGGCCAACGTCGAGGTACTCGCCGAAAGCAAATCCTGGCTTTACTACGACGCACCCGAGCGACTTACCCAAAAGGCTTGGCGGCGCCGTTGCAAAGGGCAGCGCCAAAAATGGTTCGTGATGCTCTTTAAAGGGGACGATTGCGAGATCAGTGTCCGCGCCGAGCATCCCGAACTCAATGCTTGGCGGTGGGTATCAGCGCAGGAACTAACTAGCCTCGCGGCCTTCTTCAAGCGTCGGCTTTACCTGAACGTGCTCGGAGAGTTTCCAACAATTTTTCGGGATTAGATCCGTCATGGGCCTCGCGATTAAAGACATCGATGCCTTCGAAATCCTCGACTCCCGCGGGTACCCTACGCTTCGGGTGCTGGCGGAGCTCGAAGGAGAGCATCGCGGTGTAGCTTCAGTCCCGTCGGGTGCCTCAACCGGACGGCACGAAGCTCTTGAGCTTCGTGATCGAGACGTCGCACGGTACGGTGGAAAGGGCGTTCTCAGCGCTGTCTCGAATGTCCGGTCAATCATCCGCCAACGCCTCCAAGGTTGCGATGGAACCCAACAGGAAACCATTGATCAGTGCTTGATCGATCTGGACGGGACTGAGAACAAGTCCCGTCTCGGAGCCAACGCCATTCTCGGCGTCTCGATGGCAATTACTCGCGCAGCTGCGTGCGCCAACGGTCGCCCTCTCTACAGTCACTTGGGCGGTGCTTCAGCGTGCCGACTACCTGTGCCGCTCATGAACGTTATCAA
>JASHYD010000182.1 GCA_030043175.1 Xanthobacteraceae bacterium
TGTCGATAACAAGCTTTGTCTTGCAAACGGAGATTGAGACTCCCGATCCTGGCGAGTTGCCTCCGGGAACACCCCCAAAACCAATCAAAATCACAGTACCTGTGCAGGTGGCGACAGTCACTGGCGGCGCGTCGCTGTCTGTTGCCAGCGGGCAATATGTAGTCGTAACGGTTCAATTCGCGCCGATCGCCTCTACTCCCAACACAGCTACGGCAACGCTGGTCGTCACCGGCGATACGTGGAGCCCAGCCTCTGTCTCTGTCCCGATTACTGCGACGGTGGGCGAAATCAAGGTTAAAGTTCCAGCCATCTTTGTGGTTGAAGGCGGATCCACCTCCCCCGACATCACTGTTACTTTGGTTGCCGGCGCCAACACAAGTGCCAACCTGATCCTCGGCGCGGATGGCTCCGCCGATGCGCCGAATGTAACCGCGACGATAGGTTCTTCTTCTACGCCGCTCAAGAAATCTATCTCGCTCACTAAAGGAACGGGCGTGCCTGTGACGCTCAAAGTCTCCGCTGGGTCGACGCTTGCGGCCGGCCAGTATTCGTGGTCGCTTGCGGTGTGGTCATACGACAACTCAACGAGCTTCAGCGTTCCGGTCCTCATCACGGTTGGCGCGCCGTACTATTTCATCAAGAGCAAGCTGGGGAACGTGATCGATATTTCGACCGATTCGACATCTAGCCTCGTGATGAATCCAGAAAAGACCGGCACCGACAGCCAGCTCTGGAATTTCGAGCCGGATCCCGCTGGCTCTGGTTGTTACTACATCGTAAATAAGGGCGGGAAGGTGATCGATATCGAGGGGGCTTCGACGAAGGCGGGAGCGTTGCTCCACGCCTACAAAAAAAAGGACGGCGCGAACAATCAGCTTTGGTATTTCGTCACTGATCCTGGCGGCTCGGGCGACTGCTTCATCGTGAGCAAGTTGAACGGGAATGTGATCGACATCCAAGGGACAACTGGACCGGCCCTCGATGCGTTTCCGGTGAAGTTTACCGGATACAACAATCAGCTCTGGAGCGTGGTCAAAGGCAGTTTTCCCTCGGTCGAGGATACAGTCAATGCGCCGGGGTTGAATTTGGGGGGCGGCTTTCAGAACTACGTTCTCCAAAATGGCGGCGATGCGCTGGACGGTGTGTCGGTAACGATCAAAATTAAAACCGATTTTGTAAGCTCTGCCAATGGATACAGCTTTCAGTTGAATTGCAATTCGCCAAACGCGTCAGACGTCACGACTCAATGGCAGCAATTCCTTATCTTCGCCAACGCCGGCAGCAACCAGCTTATTGCGAGCGTCCAGACATGGTTCGGCCCCAGCGTCTCCGACGGCCTCAACAACATCAAGGTTCCACTTGCCACCTTGCCGGGCACAACGTTACCGGCCGGATATTCCATGAACATAAGGTTGAACTATTACAACGCCACTCCGGACTTCAACAACCCATCGTCTCTTGTTGCAGGAGCGACGTTTACCGTGTCCGACAATAACGGAAATAGCATCGGCAACACGACGATTACGATTATCGGGAATGATCTGACGAGCACGGGCAATCCGGCGACGGTTGCGAACCTGGCAGCGATCGACACGATGCAACTCAACGTCGGCGGATGGGAAAACTCAACGAGGGCGGCGCTCACAGGAGGAACAGGGGAGATCACCTATGACGCCGCAGTCCCTCTCAGCGCCCAGTGGGGATTGCCGAGCTATGTGCACTTCATAGGCACCGCGGAGTCCTCCAACACGGTCTTCGGACCGCTGCCATGGCCGTTCTCGGTCTCCATGGACGACGATGAACCTAGTGGATCGATTGTACAGCTATTCGAGGCGGTCGTCGGACTGGGCGTGTTGGAGCCGCTCGAAATGAGAAAGATCCGCGCTCCACGGCCGCAGGTAAAAAAGGCGCCGGGTTAGAGTGCAGGCTGACAGCTCGGTCGGAAATGCAACTGTCGATCCTGAAGCCCGAGGCGGCGCAGGCCGTAAAGAGACAAGGCGAACTCGAGTTGAGCGGCATCCCTGCTCCGAGCCCGACCAACGAATGCTGGCCCGGAGGGGTGCCGTACGTCTTTATCAATACCGGCATGCAGATGATCCAGCAGCCGGACCGGATCATCATCCTTTATTCCTACATAATGAAGTTCGCCGCGTGCGTTTGAATGAGCCGCATCCCGCGCACGTGACGCCGTCGTGGTATGGCGATTCCGTCGGCCACTACGAGGATGACACGCTGGGGATCGACACCATCGGCATCAAGGTCGGGCCGTTTGGCACGATTGACTGGTTTGGCTCGCCGCACACCGAAGATTGCACGTCGTGGAACGTTATCGGCCGCTCGATTACGAAGCTGCGATAGAAGCGGAAGAAAGGGGCGAAAGGGAGAATTTCCGCCTGCCGCGATCTGATGCGGGCTTTGAGCGCAATCCCGACTATAAAGGTGAGGGACTGCAACTCGAATTCACCGTCGAGGTTCCAGGTGTCTTCACGACACCGTGGTCGGCGACCATGACCTACCGGCACCCATTGGGCGAGTGGGGCGAAGTCGTCTGTGCTGAAAACCCGCAATTGTACCCCGGAAAATACGCCGCGATACCGACGGCGGATAAGCCGGATTTCTGAACATACGGGACGATATCGGGCATGTCGGTGGGGCGCCGAGGTTCTGTGCAGTTAACGGCGGCCTCAGTGCCACGGCGGGCCACCACTCAGAATATCCCCTACTGTACTCACCGACGCGTCCGCGATTTTGCGCACCATGAAGTGTAGGACGAGGGACTTGACGGAGAGATCCACGATGCGATCATTCTTCATTATTGCGACATCGGCCGTGTGCCTTCTTTCATCGGCAGCGTTGACGCAGCAGCCGAACCAAGGCAGCGAAGCGCTGCCGAATTTCTCGGGCGTTTGGGGACAGCCTTACGTCCCAGCTTTCGAGGCGCCGGAATCCGGACCGGTGCCAGTGGTGAACAAATCCCGCCGCCGGCAAGTGTTCGGTGTCGATGGCAATCCGATTGCGCCGGGCGCGGACGCTCCCGTTACCAGTAATACGCAGCAGTTCGTCGGCGATTATACCAACC
>JASHYD010000183.1 GCA_030043175.1 Xanthobacteraceae bacterium
AGATCGTGACCGGCTACCCCGACAACGGCGCGATCTTCCTTGCGGTCGATCGTGGCGAGGTGAACGGACGCACGGCCGACCTTTCAACCATGAGATCGCTGCGGCCCGCGTGGCTTTCGCCGAACGGCGGGATGCAGGCTCTTGTCCAGTTCGCGCGCGCCACGCGCCATCCCGACTTTGCCGACGTGCCCACCGGACGTGAGCTGGCGGGCGGCGACGACGGCCTGGCGTTGATTGAGCTTGCCGAGCTTTCCTATAAAATGTCGCGGCCCTTTGCGGCCCCACCCGGAGTGCCGGCCGAGCGTGCCGAGGCCCTCCGGCAAGCGTTCGCCGCCGTGCACAACGATCGCGAATATCTTGAGGACGCGGCGAAGCTGGGGTTGGAGGTCAGTCCCATCGGCGGCGCGGCGGTTCTCCAAGTGATCGATCGCATCGCTGCCACGCCACCCGCTATTCTGGGTCACCTCAAACGGCTGATGATGGGCGCTAAAGGATAGGCGAAACTGCGCAATGGCCCCGGACCGGTGAGGAAATCCGCGCGACATGCGATGGATTGGGTTCTGACGGTGTCGGGATTAGGATCGCTCGCATGCACGACACCCCGCACCAACCTCACTGGCATGAACCCAAGGCCGGCGAAAGGGCCGGTCTGGGCCAATTCAATCGCCCTTTTATGCCTTACGACCGCTTCATGGAGGCCGAAGGCGTGCCGGTCTATCGGGGCATCGGCGTGCGGCGCGTGCAGGACCTGCCGCTGGCGCCGTGGCCGCGTCTCGGCGGCCGCGGCAGCTATATCCAGCTCTACGGCACCGAGGGGCTCTGGGGCTGCTACGTCGTCGAGCTGCCGGCTGCCGGCGCGCTCAACGTCGAACGTCACCTTTATGAAAAAGTCGTGCTGGTCATCGAAGGACGCGGCGCTACCGAGGTCTGGCAGGATGGCCAGGCCAGGCGCCATATGTTTGAGTGGCAGGCCGGCTCCCTGTTCACCGTACCTGTGAATGCGTGCCATCGAATTATCAATGCTGCAAGCGCTCCGGCCCTCCTGCTGTGCGGCACCACCGCGCCGAATGTCATGAACCTGTTCGACAGCCCCGATTTTGTCTTCAACTGTCCCTATCGATTCGGCGAACGCTTTTCCGGCGCCGAGGACTACTTCAAACCGTGTGACGATATCGAACCGGATCCGATCCGCGGCCTGGCGATGCGGCGCACCAATTTGATCCCGGATATCGTCAACTGCGAGCTGCCGCTCGACAATCGCCGGTCGCCCGGCTACCGGCGGGTCGAACCGGCCATGGGCGGCAACCGGTTCTATCTATGGATCGGACAGCATGAAACCGGGCGCTATTCGAAGGCGCACAAGCACGCCTCCGCAGCGGTGCTGATCTGCATCAAAGGCAAGGGCTATACCTATACCTGGCCGGACACGCTTGGCATCACGCCATGGCAGGATGGCAAATCCGACCAGGTGCTGCGCCAGGATTATGAGCCGGTCGGTCTCGTTTCGGCGGCGCCGATGAGCGGCGACTGGTTCCATCAGCATTTCGGCGTCGGCAAGGAGGGGCTGCGCATCACCGCCTGGCACGGCCCCAATAATCAACGTTCACGCAAGCCGGGGCGCCCGGGTGAGCAATTACTGGACTACGGCGCGATCGACCTGAACAGGGGCGGCAGCGCCATCCCGTACTGCGAAGAGGATCAGTTCATCCGCCGCGAATTTGAGGAGACGCTGGGGCGAGAAGGTGTTGTGTGCCGGATGGAGGAGGCCTTCTATCAACCCACATCCGACGCCGCGAGCGAACCGCCGCAATTGATGTGACAAACCCCGCCGGAATGTCCTGGTAGCACCTAACGAGTGTGTCATCGCCCCCCTTGACCGAGCGATCGAGTGCAGCGCTTACATGGTTCGAATCCTATCGATATCATCCATCAGCCTCGTCCTGAGGAGCGCGGCGTGAACCATTGGCGCGTCGCGAAGGACGGCCACACGCGAGATCGTGCCGGTGGCCATCCTTCGAGACGGTCGCCTCAGGATGAGGCCCGACGTGACCGGAAATGACCCACACGGAATCGCTGTTGACCCATCACATGCGGCTTCCTCGCCTGGACGCCAAATGGTTTGTCGCCGGCGCCGCCATAGCGGTTGTGGCATGGCTGTCATTGGTGCCGCTCGGTTTCCTGCTCTGGCAGAGCTTTCTCACTCCCGAGACCGCAGCGGCGCCGGCGCAGCTGACATTTGATAATTATCGCACCGCCTATTGGAGCGTCGAAACGCTACGCCTGTTCGGCAATTCGGTCGCATTCGCCGCGGGGTCGGCGGGCCTTGCCTTCGTGGCCGGAACGTTTTTTGCGTGGGTGAACGAACGTACCGATACGCCTTTCAAGTCCGCTTTTTTCGCAATGTCCCTCGTCCCCCTGATCATTCCCGCCATTCTCTTCACGGTGTCCTGGATTCTCCTGGCGAGCCCGAAAATCGGGATCATCAACGTCGCTGTCCAGCAACTGTTCGCCACCGACCTCGTCATCGCGAACGTCTATTCGATGGGAGGCATGATCTTCGTCGACGGTCTTCACCAATCGCCCCTCGCCTTCCTGATGATGACGGCAGCGTTCCGCTCGATGGATCCGTCGCTGGAAGAGTCCGCGCTGATGTGCGGCGCAACCATGT
>JASHYD010000184.1 GCA_030043175.1 Xanthobacteraceae bacterium
GCCAGGCGTGCCGACCTATCACTCGGCACAGGACATCAATGCGATCGTGCGCGACTATACCAAGTGGGACGATCAGCCGGTATCGCTGCAGCACTTCGCGCAGTCGTTCGTGCGCGCTTACAAGATCGCGATGACGCCACCCCATGAGCCCGTGATGATCGCGCTCGATCTTGGCCTGCAGCAGGAGCCGGTGCGCGAGCACGAGCGCGAGACGCTCTATATTCCCAAATATGTCGCCACTGCGCCGCCCCAGGCCGATGCCGGGGCCGTCAAGGAGGCGGCGCGGCTGCTTGCCAATGCGGAGCGACCCGTCATCGTCGCCGATCGCGCTGCCCGCACGTCGAACGGCATGAAGCACCTGGTCGAGCTCGCCGAAATCCTGCAAGCGCCGGTCATCGACCAGCGCGCCCGCATGAACATGCCCAACACCCATTATCTCAATCAGAGCGCGCGCACGGCGGCGCTGATCTCCAACGCGGACGTGATCATCGGGCTCGAGCTCGCGGATTACTGGGCGACCGTCAACGCCTTCGTCGACAATGGTCATGACGGCCTCGGCGTCAATGAGACCCGCATCAAGCCCGGCACCAAACTCATCGGTATCTCCTCGACCGGCCTCGTCACCAAATCGAACTATCAGGACTTCCAGCGCTTCCAGAGCCTCGATATCGATATGGCGGGCGATGCTGAAGCGACCCTTCCGGCGCTGATCGAGGCGGTGAAAGCCGCGATTCCGAATGACCGCAAGGCGGCGCTGGAAAAGCGCGGAGAGGCTTTGAAAAAGGCCTGGGCCGACGCGCACGAGCGCGCCAAGGCGGCAGCAGCGGTGGCGTGGGACGCAAGTCCGATCTCCACCGCGCGACTGTCGATGGAAATCTACGCGCAGATCAAGGACCTCGACTATTCGCTGGTCAGTTCCGGCAACGTCAGCAACTGGCCGAACCGGCTGTGGCGCATGGACAAGCATCACAGCTGGCTGGGCGGGTCCGGTGGCGCGGGCCAAGGCTACAGCGCGCCGGCCGCGATCGGCGCGGCGCTCGGCAACCGCGACATCGGCGGGCGCTTCTCGGTCAGCATCCAGGCGGACGGCGACCTCATGTACACGCCCGGCGCGCTATGGACCGCGACACGCCACAAGATCCCGATCCTCAGCGTCATGCATAACAACCGCGGCTACCACCAGGAGGTCATGCATGTGCAGCGGCTCGCCAACCGGCGTAACCGCGTGGCGTCGCTCGGCATGGACCGCAGCCCGATCGGCACCAGCATCGAGAACCCGGACATCGATTATGCAACGCTGGCGAAATCGATGGGCTACTGGAGCGCCGGCCCGATCAAGGACCCAGCCGAGCTGGGGGCGACGTTGAAGCGCGCCGTCGAAGTCGTGAAGTCGGGCCAGCCCGCATTGGTGGATGTGTGGACGCAACCGCGGTGAGGACCATTTCAATGAAGCCTCGTGTTGTTATCGGCCTGGCGGTGCTTGCCGCCGGCCTTGTGCTGGGTCAGGCCAACGCGCTTGCGGCGTCGGCCGAAAAAGGCAAGTCGGAATTTCTCCAGCATGGCTGCTGGCAGTGTCACGGCTATCAGGGCCAGGGCGGGGTCGGTCCTAAGCTCGCTCCCAATCCGATCCCGTTTGACACCTTGTCCAACTACGTGCGCACGACCAGCCGTCAGATGCCGCCGTTCAGCAAGCAGATTTTGTCGGACGAGGACTTGGCGGATATCTACGCCTATCTGCAGTCGGTCCCGAAGAGCCCCGATTCCGGCAGCATTTCGCTTCTCAATCCGTGAGGGCAACGCCGGGGCAACCCTTTGGTCGCCCCGGCTTGCGCAATCCTCTTTGACGCAGGGCAAACCACGTCGGGTACGGGCATTTCCGGGCAGCTTGCGCGGGAGAGGCCCCGAGCCGCACGCGCTTAGCGCACCCCTGACTGGTTAAACTGTCCATTCCAGCTCGTCCGCCGGAAAGACGGGGTAACCACAAGGGTCCCCCGAGGGTCGCCCGTGCATCTTATGTTTGGGTCGGCATCCCTTACGTCGGCACGCTTACGTTGCGTTGGCACGAGGCGTGAGAACGGACGATATAAGCAGCTCTGTATCGTCGCCATTTCCGCCACTCCCCTTGGCAATCCCGTCCGGCTGTTTATGTTGTGCCAGCGGTATCCTGGGGTCGCCGTCTTGAACCTGCCCAACCTGATCACCATCGGCCGCATTTTGCTGGTGCCGGTCGTCGTTTGGGCGATCGGGTCGGGCCAAATGCAGATTGCCTTTCTGGTCTTTCTCGTTGCGGGGGCAAGCGACGCGGTCGACGGCTTTCTCGCCAAACGCTTGGGCATGACGAGCGATCTCGGCGCCCATCTCGATCCGCTCGCTGACAAAGCTCTGATCGTATCCATCTACGTTGCGCTGGGTATCACCGAGGCAGTCCCCCGCTGGATCGTCATTCTGGTGGTGTCGCGGGACATTTTAATTGTCGGCGGCGTCATGCTGGCATGGTTTCTCGGCAAACCGATGCAGGTGAAACCAGTGTTGGTATCCAAGCTCAATACCCTCGCGCAGATCATTTTCGCATGTTTGGTGTTGGGTTCGCTCGCATTCGGTTTGGCCATTGAATCGGCGGAATACGCCGTCATGTTAGCGGTGGCAGCGTTGACGCTCGCCTCGGTAGGATTCTACGTGCGCGAGTGGGTGGTGCATATGAGCGGTTCGGAAATGAATTCGCAGGTGTGACGGGCTCCTCGCTTCCCCGCCGAGCCTAAAGGGGGAGGATCATCGTATTTGGCGCTGCCGCGCGCTACTCCCTCTCCGCGCTTGAGTGGCAGAGGTGATAGCCATGCCAGTGCGATTGGCACTACGGCTTGTGGGCGATAGTGGGGAGGCCCGGCAAGGTGCCGTCATGAGCGATCCGGCTTTGCCGCGCCAACTCAATCTTTCGCTTGGTCATCGTGAAAGCTTCGACCGTGCGGATTTTTTGTGCGGACCCAGCAATGAAACCGCGCTCGCCCTGATCGATCGCTGGACCGATTGGCCGGCGCGCGCCCTTGCGCTGATCGGACCGGAGGGCTCCGGCAAGAGCCATTTGGCGGCAATCTGGGCGAAAGCCGCCGGCGGGCGCGTCATCGTGGGCGGTGCAATCGATTGCGCAGCGGTGCCGGAGGCGCTCTCTGGCGGCGCGCTCGCAATCGAGGAGGCCGAGGCATGCGAGGAAGCGGCTTTATTTCATCTGCTCAATCTTGCCCGCGAACAGTCCGCCTATGTCCTCCTCACGGCGAGGAAGACGCCCGCGAGCTGGCCCACGCGATTGCCCGATCTCGCATCACGGCTGCGAGCATTGCCGGCAGTAACGCTTGCTCCGCCTGACGACGCGCTTCTGGCGGCGGTTCTGGTGAAGATGTTTACCGACCGCCAGCTTGCCGTCGACGAGCGGCTGATTGAATTTTTGGTACGCCGCATTGAACGCAGCTTCGCGGCCGCGCGCGCCGCGGTGGCGGAGCTCGACCGCGAAGCAATGCGGCTCAAGCGCCCGGTGAACCGGGCGCTGGCCGCCGATGTCCTGCGCGGTCGCGGCCCCTAAATCGCCATTGCGCGGACCCTATATCAACGACAAGTTTGTTGGCATAGCATTGCTGCGGCCCGCCCCTGCCAGCCCTTCCCGGAAAGTTGGCGAGCAGGGAGCGGGATCTGGCCGCAACTTCGAGGCTATCATGGTTGATGCTGCCCAAGCCCTTGTGTTACCGTTCGAATCTGGTCCGGACCCGGACCATAACGAGACCGCGACAGACGGTTTCGCACCAGCCGACGGGCGCGGCCGCTACATCAATCGGGAACTTTCCTGGCTCCACTTCAACCGCAGGGTCCTCGAGGAAGCCGCCAATCCGAGCCATCCGCTGTTGGAACGCGTGCGCTTCCTGTCGATTTCGGCCAGCAACCTGGATGAATTCTTCATGGTCCGCGTTGCGGGCCTCAAAGGTCAGATGCGCGCTGGCATTGTCACCCGCAGTCCCGATGGCCTCACTCCCGCCGAGCAGCTTGTCTCGATTGCGGAAGCCGTGTCGGCCCTTGCGGTCGACCAGCAGAACCGCTGGAGCGAATTGCGCCGCGAACTTGCCGCCGAGAACATTGTCCTGGTTGAGCCCGATTCACTCAAAAAGGCTGACCGCACCTGGCTAGCCGATCATTTCCTGCATAACATCTTCCCGCTCTTAACGCCGCTCGCCATCGATCCGGCCCATCCGTTTCCATTCATTCCCAATCTTGGTTTCTCGCTGGCGTTGCAGCTTGATCGCGCAAGCGACGGCAAGCCCATGAACGCGCTGATCCGCGTGCCGACGAAGATCGAGCGTTTCATCAGGCTTCCGCTGCGGGCCGAAAGCGGCGCGTTGCGGCTGATCACGCTGCAACAGGTGACGTTACTGTTCATCGGCCAGCTGTTTCCGGGCTACATCGTGAAAGGGCATGGCTCGTTCCGCATCATCCGCGATTCCGAAATTGAAATCGAGGAAGAGGCCGAAGATCTGGTGCGGCTGTTCGAGACCGTTCTCAAGCGTCGCCGGCGCGGATCGGTCATCCGGCTGGAAATGGAAGCCGCGATGCCGGCGGAACTGCGGCGCTTCGTGCAGCGGGCGCTTTCCGCCGCCGACGACGAGGTGTTCCTGGTCGACGGCACGCTCGGATTGGCGGAGCTGTCGCAGCTCACCAACCTCGACCGGCCGGATCTGGAGTTCGTGCCCTATAATCCGCGGTTTCCAGAACGCATCCGCGAGCAGGCGGGCGACTGCTTTGCAGCCATCCGCAAGAAGGATCTGATTGTCCATCATCCTTATGAATCCTTCGACGTGGTGGTGCAATTCCTTCAGCAGGCGGCGCGCGATCCTGAGGTGGTGGCGATCAAGCAGACGCTCTACCGCACCTCCAAGGACAGTCCGATCGTGCGGGCGCTCGCCGAGGCCGCCGA
>JASHYD010000185.1 GCA_030043175.1 Xanthobacteraceae bacterium
TGGGCTGCGGAGGCAGCCGGCGATGTCGTCGACCTTCAGCGCGGCTTGAGCGCGGCGAGCCTGATGGATCCGTCGGCAACCACCCAGGAAAGTATCACCGGAACGATGTTCGGGCTTGGCATGGTCGCGCTCTACTTCGGCTCCGGCGGCCTTTATCTGACCCTGGGCACGGTTTACGACAGCTATGCCATATGGCCGGCTGCGAACGCGTTTCCCATTTTCACCCCCGCCGCGAGCGAACTCTTCGTCCGCTTGCTCGACAACATCATCACCATGGGGCTGGTCCTGGTCGCTCCGATTGTGGTCTTCCTGCTGCTGGGCGACATCTTGCTCGGGCTCGTTTCGCGGGCAGCGCCACACCTCAATGTCTTTGCGCTCTCGCTCAGCGTAAAAAACCTCGTCTTCGCGCTTCTGATTGTCTTGTATTGCGCTTTCCTGATCACCTACATGGGGACCGATCTCAGCTCGCTCCTGGGCGCTGGAAGCGACCTTGAGAGCATGGGCAAGCCGCCTTCGCGGTAGCTCTTCCGACGGGGACGCCCGATAGAGCGTGAGCGCGCTCATGCGCGAAAAGACAGGTGCCAACAAACAGTGGGGCCGAGAGCGTGATTTCGACTATTCAATGCGATTCCGTTTGACGCGTCGATCCCAGAGGCTCGAGTCCGGATCAATAATCGCCCAGTCGGGGAAGGCAATGCTGGGCCAAGTCAAAAAAATATTCTACTCTGCGCCGACCTATTAAAGCGTGAACCGCTACGCGGGCATCACAACAGCATCCGGCGCGCAGCAGCAGGGGCGACCACAACGGTCGCCCCTGGTCAGCAGCGGACGTCAATAAGGCATTATACGTCCATGACGCTGTCCAGCATCTCCTGGGTGCCCAGACCTACGAACTGACCAAAATTTGCGCCGGTTAACAGAGCAAAGTTTCCGCCGTTTGCTGCCATACCGGTCCCGAATGTTCCGAAGCCCATTGGGGCATTGGTCGCGTCCGCATCGATATTTCCGGTGTTCGGGCCGATTTCGACACCGTTCTTCGCGAGGATGAGATTGCCATCCGGGGTGGCGGTCATCTGGACGCCTCCGGGGAGGGTATCGTCAAGGGCGTAGCCTTGTCCCGGCATGTTCTGCGTGTGAACGCTTCCGTTCGCGAAGGTAAAGTTCGCGGCCTGATCGCCGTACGTAACGACGACGTTGCTCATCGTATTGGGGCCGGTGGGGTTGCTTGTCGGCGTGATGTTAATTTCGGCGCCGTTCGGAAGCTTGATGGTGGCGTTGTTATGCTGGAAGTCGGCGACGCCCCCGTTGGCCGTGCTTATGTGGGGATCCCCCCAAACAGAGAAGCTCTGATTGGTGCACGTATTGGTGACTGTGAGTTTGCCCGATTCATCGGCGCTCGCTGTGATCTTGTAGTCGCCAACAGTTATCGTGTTGTTAGCGGTGTCTACGGACATTCCTCCGCCAGCAAAGCCGTTACCGCCGTATTGACCGCCCATAGGACCGCAGGGGCCGTGGCCGCCCATCCCGTCAAGATACGGCGAGCCGCCCATCGGATACTGGCCGCCGGTAGGATTGAAGGGATCCTGGCCGCCCGCCCCGGTCAAAACCGGCGAGCCGCCCATAGGATCGGAAGGGTCCATCGGGTTCATCCCGCCTGGCATCATCCCGCCTGGCATCATCCCGCCTGCCATCAGCGAAGCGCCCTCCATTATGAGCTGGGTTCCCTGGTTGATGAGTTGCATGCCGTCCCGGACGTCGCCCATCTCAATAAGTTGCTCACCCTCCGCCACCTCTTGTTCCCCGTCCCGAATGAGGGTCTCGCCAAGCTTTTGTCTGCCGCCATCACCGCAGCCGCCAGGCCAGCGACATTGGCTCATGTAGTTCGCTAATTGCTGCCCACCCTGGCCAACCTGCCCCGTCAAATCAGGTTGCCCGTTTTGAGTGATGCCGAAACCAAAGCGAATGGCAGCGCCTGTCGTGACAGTCATCGGGAGTCTCCTAAAGGTCGTCTCTTTGAACAGTCTCACAACCCACTAGGAGAAATTAGGACGCGTTTTTGACAGGTCTGTGGCAACAAGCGAATATCGCAGGAAATATAGGTATTATAAAGAATTTCGTACAATGTATACAGTGCGGTTCGACTTTTAGACGTCATAAGGGCGCGCCGAGGAGGTTGAAGACCGTACCATGTCATCACAAAATTTATTTTGGCAGACATAAATCACACGCAGAATTGTCAAATATTAGCATTGTCATCGTGTTGCGGACGATAATATAGAGCCCGCGCCTTACCTGCGGTATCGCTTCGCAAAGGTGCGCGGCGGAAGGAGTTCGTCGCCGCAAGCCGTTTTTCGATTGCAGGCCCTGGAAACCGCGCGCCGTGCCGGTACGACGTCCACCTGATGACCTCACGATGGGGGTCTCCGTCAGCGCGCCCCTGTCGCGTTCCATGCATGGGACCTCGCGGGCACCTTGGGGCTCCATACCGTATTCGCCCTTGCTCTTGCGCTACTCGATCAACTCCTCAATTCGACCGGCCATGCCGATGCAACCCAATCGCAAATCTGCGTCCTCCGCGTCAGGCGTCGAGCTTTTCCTGGGAACCCTTTCCTCAAGGAGAGCCTGCCCGGATTGCACGATTGGCGCGGGCACTTTGGAGATCTCGCTTTTGCGGCCTCAATCGGTTTGTCGGTCGATGCCGGACAATGGCGCCTTACGGAACGCAGGCGGAAAATCATCTGAATACATAATTATGTGTACAATATAATCCGGGTCATGATCCGTACGTGTGCCCGTGCCAACTTTGGATGAGTGGCGGTGGCGCGCGGGAGGGCTCGCGATAGGGCTTGCAATAGAGCTTTGCTCAGGTTTCGCGCTGCACCGGCTGGACAGGGGCGTCCGCCCGCCACCATAGCAGAGACGTTGGCGTGTCGGCTACCCCGGATAGTACCCGGATAGCAGATTGAATGCATTGTACATTATAAGATACGCAGTATTCTTAGTTACGCAAAAAGCTGAAAACTATTTTGCGTTTCTCGTTCTTGCCATAAGACTGTCAATAACCCAGCCTAGCCTGCGCGAGACGTCTAGATTGTTATAGGCACGGTTGGAAGGAGGAGTCGATGGTAGGTGCAGTTACATCGTTCTCAAGTACACTCTCACTCCCAGGCGGCGGCAGCCTTACGACGACGGCGACGGCGGCGGAGACGCGCGGCCCTGGTGAGCCGGGACATCATCATCACCACCACCACTCCGATTCTTGCGATGGCTCTAATGCTGCGCAAGGTTCTGGTTCTCCGCAAGCTATGCAAGCTCAAGGCAATGCGGACATACAGAAAGGCGAGGCGGACATTGCGGCCGGACGTGTCGGGAAAGGCGAGCGTGAGATACAGCAAGGTCAGAACCTATTAAACGCCTCGCAATCTGCCCCCCCCTGCTCACCACCCAGCTCCAGCAGCGGCGGGCAGTCGTCGAATCCGCTGAATCCGATGTCCCTCATACAAGCCCTCTCCGGCGGCGGCGGTGCCGGCGGTGCCGGTGGCCTCGGCAGCTTCAACCTTTCGTCGGTCTTGGGAATGATGTGCGGCTGAACTCGCTCGCAGGAGGGGCGGTCAAGCGCCCAGCGCTCTGGCTGGTGCGCCGGCGCAAGTGAGGGAGTCCGGGCCGCTTTCGGCGAGCAACAAGGGTCGAAATGGGGGCCGGCTGCGGGCGCAGCCGCCCTCCTTCGTGACGTGCTTGATGCAATACTCGATGAGCTTGGTGGTTGGCGGGTGTGGGCATCGTAACGGAAGTCACTAAAGCGGCTGAAGTGTTTATGCCTTATCCCATCTGGCTTGGTTGAGGCCGCCGCTCTCCTCCAATTGTCGTTTGAATTCTCGATAGCCGCGGTGCAGATCGCTGATGATCACGCAGCTCAACGCTGCCGCACCGCCCAAGCAGAATCCCGCCACGAATTCAATCCCGATATGAAATGGCAAATAGAATGATGATGATCGATGCCGGAGCGCAGTATAGGGTGAAAATAAGCGAGTGCGTAAGCCCTTCCCACATGTAGTCGGCGAACATTTAGCTTTTGACCCACGCCGCCATAGTTCGAAGGCGTAGCGAGTGCGCAGGAACGTGTGGTTCACTGATGAGATTGGACGAAGTCGTCGAGGGCGGCACGCACCCGCGCGATGACGCTATCCCACGCGTGTGTTTCATCCTGCCGAAATAGGCGGATAGTCGGGTACCATGGGCTGTCTTCACGATCGAGCAGCCAACGCCAGTCGGCGTTGAACGGTAACATCACCCAAACAGGCTTTGCCAGTGCGCCAGCCAAGTGAGCGACGCTGGTATCCACGGAGATAACGAGGTCCAAGGTCGATATGAGCGCTGCCGTGTCCGCAAACGTCTCTAGCTCATCGCCGAAATGGAGAAGATCGCTTTGATCTCTCAGCACTGTCGCGTCGTCGGGGCGAACGTCCTTCTGCAGACTTACAAATGTAGCATTGATGTCCAGGAATGATAACAAAGAGCTGAGCCCAATCGATCGATTATGGTCGTTGAAACTCGCTGGGTTGCCAGACCAGGCAAGGCCGATCCTGGCGCGATGTTTGCGGCTTGCGAGCCTTGCGTCCCAATGTGCCAAGGCCTGCGGGGCTCGCTGATAGAGCGCCGTGGAGGGTATCGTCTCAAGTCGCGTCCCGAACGCCAGCGGCAAGCTGAGCAATGGGCAATGCATATCGAAATCGGGCAAGGGGTCGCCCCTGGATACGATCTGCGCGCCGCTGATGAGAGTGGTCATCAGCTCTTGCAGTGACCTTTGGACTTCAAGAATCACACGTGCGCCGCGCTCCGCCACCAGCGGCACGTAACGGCAGAACTGGATCGTATCACCCAAGCCTTGGTCAGCGTAGAGAAGAATAGTCTTGCCTCGGAGGTCGTCCCTTCCGGTCCATAGCGGTTGCACAAAGCTGCGCTTGACCGTCCGGAGTTGCTTGGTTTCCCACCGCGATTCATATTTTTCCCAACCTCGACCAAAGTCTCCAATCAGGAGGCGGCAAACGCCTTCATTGGCAAGCGCCTCGGCATAGCCCGGCCGCAGTTTGAGCGCGCGATCGTAGCTCGCCAGCGCCTCCTCGAACCGCTTCAGCGCCTGCAGGGTGTTGCCGCGATTCAAAAGTGCCTCGGCATAGTCAGGCCGCAGTTTGAGCAACCGGTCATAGCTCGCCAGCGCCTCC
>JASHYD010000186.1 GCA_030043175.1 Xanthobacteraceae bacterium
GCTGGTGGCCGAGGCTCTCCATCACCTCGATCATGTCCTCCGCCATGACCCGGAAGCTGTAATTGACGAGATTGGGGCCCGGTTCGGGCAGCGATGAGTCGCCATAGCCGCGCAGATCGGCGAGCACCACGTGGTAGCGTTCCGCAAGCCGCGCCGCGACCGCGTACCACAATACGTGATTGTTCGGATAGCCATGCAGGAGCAGCAAGGGCGGGCCGGAACCGCCGTGGCGGACGCGAATGATGGCGCCCTTCGTGCGCATGTCGAGATGCTTGAACCCCGGGAACAGGGCCGCGACTTCGGCGCTGCCCCACCGCGTCGGATCGCGGACGTAGTCGGCAGCCGTCGCTTCGGCCAGCACCGCCGTCTGCTGGGCCGATGCTGGCGTAGCGACGCCCGCCGCCGCTGCGCCTGCGGCAAGAGCCTGAACCAAACCCCGACGGCTCACGCCCTTGTCGAAGTGTTCGGATTGAAGATGCGTCGTCATTTCGGCCTCCCTCGTCAGTGTCGGCAAAGCGACAGCCTAAGCTTAAGGGGAGGGCTCTCTGAATTCCAGCACACTCGCGCACGAGCTGGCACGCACGACTCTGCTCTTGACGTTCGGCTATGGTGCAGGAAGATATTCTTATCGCAGATTCACTCGTCGCAGCGATCGGACCTTGCCCAACCGGTCACGGTGGATATCGATCGGCAGCGCTTTTGCGGCGGCGGGGAATGATCGACCTTGCCGCTCACCGTTCCGGACGTGCGCGCCGAGGCCCAGCCGGCAACCTCCTCAGCTTCGGATAACGTCGCGCACCTGCGGGCTTATCTCTCGGGCGGACTGGGCGCGCGGATGGCTGTTGCTTGCCTCATTTTCCGACACGGCAACGGTGTGCGAATCGCCGCTTTGCCTCGTTGCGATCAAACGGCCTGCCGGGCCATGCAACATGGAATAGAGTGGCGGTCATTCACGTTTCGCCGAGCTTATGGCGAATTCGCCGCGCGCGCTCGCCCGGCGTCCGCGGCCTCGGTTGCAGGAGGTTCTTAGCGCGCCGCGACACGGTGCGGATCGTTGCCCCCGCCGCTCAAGGCGGCTGGATCGATGCCGGCAGCAAGCGCAAGCCCGCAGGTGCGAGTCTGGTGGGGATCGGGCCTCTCATAAATGGCGTTGTTTGAATATGGGCCAGATCTGAGGATGATCGACGGCACACTGCAGGCGAGAAATAGAATGGCGGCACACTCCGCAGTATTGACGATGCGCCTGAAAGTAATGTGCCGGATGCGCCGGAGCGGCCTCTGTGGTGTTGGCGTCGCAACGCATGATTACGCTGGCGGCGCCATCGACCAAATCATCGCCCTGTTCGGAGCACAGGCGTCCTGGTAGTCCGCAAAGCGCAGGGGGAGTGCGGATGGCAGGCGCCTGATTGCGGCTTGGACCACCATGGCCACCACGGCGTGGCCGAGTGACGCCAACCAGCAGACGACACCGCATATGGCCGGTGGCTCCTATGCCGAGTATCACTGGGCGCCACCCGTGCGTGCTTGACTCAAACATATCTCGACGGTTATTTGTCAATCAATAACCGGTAAGTTATCGATCTCAAGTATCGAACGCCGTGCTCTTTCGGCGCTCGCCGATGCGGTTCGACGGGCTATCTCGGCGATGACCCCTGTTTGTCAAAGCCTTCTCGGCACTAAGGAGGAGAACGAGCATGAAGAAGAGCGAGTCGCAAAAAAGCGAATCTCCTTCTCAGCTGATAGATGCGAGAATCAAGGAGCTAGGCGACTGGCGGGGCAAGATGCTCAGCCGGCTCCGTACCTTAGTCAAGGAAGCCGACCCCCAAGTTGTTGAGGAATGGAAATGGCGAGGGGTTCCGGTGTGGTCGCACGATGGATTGATCTGCACAGGCGAGACTTACAAGAACGTCGTGAAGATGACCTTCGCAAAAGGGGCGGCTCTGCAGGATCCTTCGGGCCTCTTCAACTCCAGTCTTGACGGGAACACAAGGCGTGCCATCGACTTCCATGAGGGCGAGAAGATAGACGAGGAGGCGTTGAAGACTCTTGTTCGTGCCGCCGTGAGCCTGAACAAGTCCACGCACAAAGCTAATCCGCGCAATCAAACATTTTCCCCGGATTAGCTTCGACCAATAACCAACTGGTTATGGTCGCGATGCCGGACCCCCATGACATTCTTTTCAGGGCGTTGGCCGATCCAACTCGGCGGGCTCTGTTCGAACGACTGTGCCGCAAAGGGGAGCAGACGGTCGGAGCACTGACGGTTGGGGCCGGGGTCTCGCAACCGGCCGTCTCAAAGCATCTTGGGATCTTGAAGCAGGCGGGGTTGGTGCGCGACCGCCACGAAGGTCGCCAGACACACTATAGTGCGCAGTTCGGCGCGCTTGCCTCCCTGATCGACTGGACGAGCCAGATGGCCGGGTTCTGGCAAAGCCGATTCGACCACCTCGAAGACCTGCTCAAAAGGATGGATCAATGAACGAAACGTCTTCCGAAACGCTCCGCGTCGTTGTCGAACGGGAGATCCCTCATCGTCCGGAAAAGATCTGGCGCGCGCTCACGCAACCGCACCTGATCGAGGAGTGGCTCATGAGGAACGACTTCATGCCTGCCGTGGACCACCGTTTCAATCTTCGCGCCGACTGGGGGACTGTCGACTGTCAGGTTCTGGCAGTCGAGCCGAACAAAACGCTATCCTATACGTGGGCGGCCTATGGTCTCCAGAGTGTCGTCACTTGGA
>JASHYD010000187.1 GCA_030043175.1 Xanthobacteraceae bacterium
CAATCGCGGTCGGGAAGTTGGCGGAATTTTGCGCTGTGACCAGGCAAGGGTGGGCGAAGGGCGGCGTGACGGCCCTCTAGATAGACGCTGTGGCCCGACGGAGCGATGCGAAACCCGGATCGGACCCAACCGATGACTGCTCACTCCAGCGTCTCGCGATAGCACCACACCGCGATCGCCACCACCGCCACCATGAACACGGCGATCGGCCACAGTTCAGGGAGGATGTCGGACGTACCGACGCCCTTAAGGAGCACGCCGCGCACGATTCGCATGGCGTGGGTGGTGGGAAAGACTTCGCCGATCCATTGCGCCCAGGCTGGCATGCCGCGGAACGGAAACATGAACCCCGACAGCATAAAGGACGGCAGCAGCATGAACTGGGCGAACTGGATGGCCTGCATCTGGTTCGCCGACACTGTCGAGAAGGTGATGCCCAGCGCCAGGTTGCATGCGATGAAGAGACCGAGCGCCATCAAGAGCGTCACCAGCGAGCCGCGCAACGGCAGCTGGAAGAAAGCCGCCGAGGCAATGAGGATCAGCATCACCTGAACATAGCCGATGAACACGTACGGCAGGATCTTGGCGAGCATAACCTCGATCGGACGGACCGGCATCACCAAGAGGTTCTCCATGGTGCCGCGCTCGCGTTCCTTGGTGATCGACAGCGTTGTCATGAACAGGGTCGACATCATCAGCACGATGCAGATGAGCCCCGGCACGATATTGAGGACGGTCAGCTGCTCCGGATTGTAGCGGGCGTGGATCACGAAACCGAACGCCGGCGCTGTTGGCGCTGCCCGCATGACGGGCGGCAGGTCACGCTCGAGCGCGGCCGTGACGGTCGCCAGCGCGGCGGTCGCGTTACCGATGGCGGTGGGGTCGGTAGCGTCCGCATCAATCAGCACCGAAGGCCGCTCGCCGCGGTCGACGGAGCGGTCGAAGTTCGGCGGGAAGGCGATGACGAACATCAATTCGCCTTGCGCCAGCGCCCGCTCGGCCTCGGCCTCGCTCGCGAGCATGTGAATGTCATAGTAGCCGCTGTTGCGCAGGGCCGCGATGACGGTGCGCTCGTATTTCGAGTGCTCAACCGACAACAAGCCCGTCGGCAGGTGCTGCGGATTGGTGTTGATAGCGTAGCCGAACAGGAAGAGCTGCATGATCGGCAGCGCGATGATCGTCCGCAGTGTGATCGCATCGCGCCTGACCTGGATCCACTCCTTGCGCATCAGCGCGTAAAGCCGCTTGAAGGAGATCATCGATCCTCTCCTTTCACGCTCAGCATGTGGATGAAAACATCCTCGAGGCGCGGCTCGACTTCGCGCCACGACAGCGCCGTATACTCGGCGCCGTGGATGGCACCTTCGAGCGCCGCGCGATCTGTGCCGGCGACATGGAGCGCGCGTCCGAACACGGCGGCCGCCTCGATGCCCGGCGTGCGCCGCAGCCTGCGCGCCGCAGCGTCGATCTCCGGGCCCGTCGCCTCGTAGGTGATCAGCCCGGAGCGCCGCGACACCTCGTCGGCCCCGCCCTGCACGACGATCCGCCCTTCGGCGAGATAGACAATGCGGTTGCAGCGCTCCGCCTCGTCCATGTAGTGGGTCGAGACCAGGACCGTGAGGCCGTCACCCGCCATGTCGTGGATGAGGTCCCAGAACTCGCGGCGCGCCTTGGCGTCGACGCCGGCGGTCGGCTCGTCAAGCAGCAGGAGTTGCGGCTCGTGAAGGATGCAGGCAGCGAGCGCCAGGCGCTGCTTCCAACCGCCGGAAAGTTGGGCCGCAAGCTGGTTGCGGCGATCGTCGAGCCCCATGCGATCCATGATGTCCTGCACGGCCTGGCGGGGGTGCTGCATCTCATATACGCGCGCGACCAGATCGAGATTCTCGAATACCGTAAGGTCGTCATAGAAGCTGAACTTCTGTGTCATATAACCGACATGACGGCGGATCGACGATGCTTGGCGGATAATATCGAACCCGAGGCACGTGCCGTGCCCGCTGTCGGCGGTGAGAAGGCCGCACAGCATGCGAATGGTCGTGGTCTTGCCGCTGCCGTTGGCGCCCAGAAATCCGCAGATTTCCCCTTTGGCGACCTGGAGGCTGAGACCGTCGACGACCTTGAGGGCGGCGAAGCTCTTGCGCAGGTCGCGGACATCGATGACGTAGTCGGACATCGCAGCGCCCCGTCACCGGAACGCGCCCGCGGGGTCGTTGCGCACCATCGGCTGCGACAAAAGCGGCTGCACCGCTATCGGTTGACCGGGATTGATGAGGACGGCCTGCTCGCGCGGCGGACGCGCTTCCACCATGTAGACGAGCTTGGCGCGGCTCGCTTCGCTGTAGATCACCGGCGGGGTGTATTCTGCTTGCGGCGAGATGAAGGAAATGGTTGCGCCGAGGTCGGCCGGGCAGCGGTCGCATACCAACACGACCTTGTCGCCGCCATGGACCTCGGCAATACGCGGCTCGGGAACGAAGAAGCGAACGAAAATATTTTCCGGCGGGAGCAGCGACACCACCGGCCCGCCGGCCGGGATGGTCTCGCCCGGGCGGGCAAGCACGTCGGCGACGATGCCGGCCACCGGCGCCGTGACGTGGCGCTGATCGACCCGCCACTGCGCCATAGCGACTGCCGCGCGCAAGGATTCCACCTGTTGTTGTTGTGCATTGATTTCGCCCTTCCGCCCCATCGGGGCGCGCAGTTGCGCCAGCGCGGCTTCGAGCCCTTGCACCTTGGCGAGGGCCGAGCGCAAGTCGGCGCGCTGGTCTTCCACAAGCTGCTTCGACACGCCGCCATTCTTCACCAGCTCCTCGTTGCGCTTGAGGTCGGTCTCGAGCTTATCTCGGGTCGCATAGGCATCCGCCAAGTTGGCTTGCGCCTGCTCGATTTCGGTCGGCTTGCCGCCGGCCTTGAGGTTGGCGAGCTGCTCTTCGGCCTGCTTGAGCTGGCGCGTGGCTTGGTCGCGGGACGCCTGGTCATTGGTGTCGTCCTGGTCGAACAGCGGCGCTCCCGCCGTCACCCTGGAGCCACGCGCCACGTACAGCGATGTCAGGAGACCCTGCTGGGTGGGGCCCATCTTGATGAAATCAGCCTCGGCGTAGCCTTGCCATTGCAGCGGCGGCGGCGCGCGCGTGGTCCACCACCAGCCTGCGCCGGCCACAGCCAGGAGTATGATAGTGGCGGCGATCAGACGTCGGCTCACGGGCTTGACCTTTTGTAACCGAACGGTATCGTTGCATTAGCATTTTTGCCGCAACGCGGCAAGGGAACAAAGCACGATAAGGAAAAAGTGAATGTCCGACGCACCCCTCGAACCCCTCGAGTTCAAGCGCGGCCCAGGTGGCCGCCCGACCCGGGAAGAGGCGGAGCGGCGCCACCGCGGTCTGCTGGCGACTGCCTTTCGATTGTTCCTGGAGAAGGGCTGGGATGGCGTTTCGGTCGAAGAGATTTCGCGCCAGTCGGGCGTCGCCAAGGGCTTTATCTATGCACGTTATCCCGATAAGGCAGCCTTGTTTGTCGGAGCAATCGAACGGCTTATGGCGGATGCCATAGGCACGTTGCATCTGGTGGAGCCGCTGCCGGAGGATGTCGAGCAGGGGCTTTACGAGTTCGGCCGCAAACTCCTGGACATAGTCCTGCAGCCGGACGCGCTGGCATTCCATCGGCAGTTCATTGCCGAAGCCGGCCGGTTTCCGGAGCTGGCGAAATTGTTTATCGCCCGCAATCGGGCACGTGATCTTATTCTCAACGTGCTGCAGACTTATGCGGATCGTGGCGCCATCACACTGGGCGAGCCGCACCTCACGGCAGAGCATTTCGCCATTCTGGTGGTTGGCATTCCCCGCATGGTGGCGCTGCTGGTCGGCCGCGAACCGCCTGCCGAGGAGGAACGCCGGCTACGCGCCGCCGTGCGGCTGTTCCTTCACGGCTGCCGCGTGAGTTGATTGCGGCGGCGCCGGCCCGGCCAAATTGAGGACCGCCCGGCCGCCCTTGCGGGGTTTCGCGGACGCTAACGCGACCGTCCGCCGGGAAGTAAGGTAGCGCCGCATGCAATTGACTTTTTATCGGGCCCTCGACGCCGCAGCGGTTGCGCGGCTAAATGGAGCCGCCAAATTTGAGGAGACGCGGGAATGTGGGAACCATCAGGGAGCGCCCGATGGCGATCAGCCTCAAGGTGAACGGTGCGGTGCACAGCGTGCCGGCGGAACCGGACACGCCGCTGCTTTACGTCCTTCGTAACGACCTCGAACTCAACGGCGCCAAGTTCGGCTGCGGACTCGCCCAGTGCGGCGCCTGCACGGTGCTGGTGGACGGTAAATCGGTGCGCTCCTGCGTCACCGAAGTCGGTTCGGTCGGGCCGTCCGACGTCACCACCTTGGAGGGCCTCGGCACGGTCGCGAAGCCGCATCCCGTGCAGCAAGCCTTTATGGACGAGCAGGCCGCGCAATGCGGCTACTGTATCAGCGGCATGATCCTGTCGGCAAAGGCGCTGCTCGATCAGCATCCGCATCCCACCGAAGCGCTGGTGCGCGAGGGGCTTGCCGGCAACCTATGCCGCTGCGGAACCCACGGCCGCATCATTCGCGCCGTGCTCAAGGCCAGCCAAGCAACCGGGAGGATCTGATGAATGCGCACATCTCGCGGCGGGACTTTACGGCCGGGCTGGGCGGCGTCGTGGTCGCATTCACGCTGGCCCCGAAGCTTGGGTCCGCCCAGCAAGCCGCCGCCCTGCCGGGCAGCCTCAACCGCAACCGCATGCTCGATGCCTGGATTCGCATCGCGGCCGACGGCAGCGCGAC
>JASHYD010000188.1 GCA_030043175.1 Xanthobacteraceae bacterium
GAATTCCAGCCCGAGCAACTCAGCACAACATATTCATCGGTCGGATCGACCCAGACTGTCGTGGCATCGATGATATAAGGCGATGTAGTGCTCGCCGGATCGATCCTGACTGCGCAACATTGAAGGAGCGTGGCAGGCTAATCCGGTAACCCGGATCCATGCTATCGGGCAATGGCGAAAAACGCTACCATCCAGCACGGTTCTGGGGGTATGGGGGAATCGCGACTGCAGTAGGAAAAACTGCAAGACGAAAGGAGACCATCATGCGCGAGAGGTTCTCAGGCTCGGTGATAACGGTCGCCGTTGCTATGGCCGTTGCCGCCATTTCGGTGTCCATAGAGTCAACGTGGGCTCAGGCTCCGACGCTTAAGACGCCCTGGGGCGAGCCCGATCTGCAGGGAATTTGGACCGACGAGAATGACACACCTCTGCAGCGGCCCGCCAAGTATGCCGGCCAAGAGTTTTTCACGCCGGCGCAGCGGGCCCAATTGGATGCAGCGCGAACGGCGGTGCTCGCCGACGCTGACAACAGTTCCGCCCGATCGGGAAAGGGCTCTGAACGCGATGTCGCCGGCGCCTACAATTCGCAGTTTGTATCGTTCAAGCGCACGGGCGCACGCACGTCGCTGATCGTTGATCCGCCTGATGGTCGGATTCCGCCGGTGACTCCACAAGCGCAGAAGATTTCCGCTGCCGAGCGGGAATTTCGTCTCGCTCTGATAGAGGCTACCGATACCTGCAAGGACAAGTCGCCCGCCTGCACCGGCGGGAAGTACGACCCGACGCCGTCGCCGCGTTTCAACGAACAGCCGCCTCGCTACAATGTGGTAGCAATCAATCGCCATGACGGCCCGGAGGATGGTAACCTGGCAAACCGCTGCTTGACCGGCGGACTGCCGGAGTTTGGCAGTCGCACCGGCAGCTACCGGCGGATCGTGCAGACACCCGGCGGCATCACGATGTTTTACGACGTCGGCCAGGGGCAAGGGTGGCAGCGCAACATTGTGATGAACGCAAGTCCTCACCTGCCCGCCAGCGTCCGACAGTGGTACGGCGATTCACGCGGCCACTGGGAGGGTAACACCCTCGTCATCGATGTGACGAACTTCAGCCAGAAGACCGATTTTGAGGGTTCGCGCGAAAACTTGCACCTCATCGAGCGCTTCACGCGGACCGGCCCAACCACGCTCGCCTACGAGGTCACGATCGAAGATCCAACCGTGTGGACTAAGCCCTGGACCGCCAAGGAAGAGTTCACTAAGCAAAGTGACGAGGAGAACCGCCTCTACTACGAGCCGCGCTGCATCGAGGGAAACTTCGGTCTGCCAGGGCTGCTGCATGGTAGGCGCGTCGAAGAGCTCGCCTTTGCGCAGGGACGAGGTGTCGATCCCAGAACCATCGACAACATCAAGGGCGGCTTCCTGCTTCAAGACGATCCATTGCGATAGCGCAGTGATGTTCCTGCCCGTCGTAGCCCCTTACCCTTCCCAGCTCACGGAAGGGAAGGGAACGCAATGAGTTGGGCGATCTGCTGCATGCGAAGGCGTTACCAGCAGGACGGAGGCGACGCGGCAAATCGGCGATCGACAGGCGTGTCATAGGGTGGCACGGGATTCGGCCCTCCGGCGATCCGGCATCCGAGCTATCGATTGCCCGAAAAGGCGGGACACGCGGGCGGAGATCGTCAATAGCGGGCGAGGCAGCCTGCCTTGAGGGTCGAGGTGTCTTGCGTTCCGATCGCAACTTCGCAGCCGTCACTGCAGGGCCTGTCAAGGCGAGTGGCGTCTTCGCGGCCCACCCGAAGGGTTTGGCCTGACTGGCGCGAGCACGGTGGCACGCTTGATTGGTCGGCGGTGTGGGCTGCCGATGGACAGCGAGGTGTGAGAGAACCTCTCGCCCGCCGTACGCATCATCTCCCTGGAGGGCTCGCCGAAATACGCTGATCCTCGTGGGCCCCGGCCTGGTCGAGGATAATCTGAGGCGACGCGCAGGCAGCGCAATCGCACCGCGCACCCCGGAGAACAATTTGGGCAGCTGCTCCGGCGAGCCCGCTTCTCGCGTGCCAGGCCGTAAAGGCGAGCAGCGGACACGGAGGAAGCGTCGGTCCGATTTCTTCGTTGCGAATGGCCGTTTGACACTTGGCCGATCCCAGCATCACGCGCCGGTTGGGAGGAGCACGGCTGGCCCATTCCATTGCAGCTATTGCTGCCTTTTTTGCGAACTGTATTTGTTTAGAAGGCGCCATTTGCCTCCGGCGCAGAGTACACCTTACGCCCTCCCACATAAGTGGCCATCGGATGGAGCTTGAGGATCTCGTCCTCGGGGATGGTCATGAAATCACCAGAAAGGACTAGGAAATCTGCCAGCTTTTCGGGTTCGATGGAACCCTTCACCTTCTCTTCCCAAGTCGCGAAGGCGTTGTTGTATGTTGCGATGCGCAGCGCCTCCTCGCGGGTGATTTTCTCTTGAGGTCCGAGCACTCTCCCGTCATGGGTCTTGCGCGAGACGTAGTAATACAGCGGAACGAACGGGTTGTTGGACGTCGCCGTCTCCGGATTTGGGCCCGCATAGTCGCTGCCGATAATGACCACCAGGTGGTGATCGAGCATTTCCCTCACCGGTGTTTGACGTTCAGCCTGTTCCTGGCCCAGCGTCCGCACCGCGGCGTCGTAATTCCCCGCGTATCCTGCCATGTTGGTGGACACGATAACGCCTAGCTTTGCGAGCCTCTCCATCAGCGGCGGAGTAACGTTGGGAATGTGCTCGACCACCCACCGCTTGTCGCGTATCGGGCTTTCGTGGTCGGCTGCTTCGTAGGCCTGCAGAACCGCTTCGAGGGCTTCGTTGGTCGCGACGTGCGGCGCATGGCGCCAACCCAAGCGGTTGAGCTCCAGCATAAGCGCCTTGTATTCTTGCGGCGTGGCGTTTCCCCCTGGGGGGTTTGGTTGCTCGCCGGCCGAATCGATACGCAGCCAGTGATCGCCGAACCCCGGCGTCACGCCCTGTTGGCGCACCAAAGCCGCCGGATCGCTGGCATCAGGAAGCTCCAGGCCCATGCTGACTCGTACGGTCAGTCGTCCTTGCCGCCACATCCGCACGAAGGCGCGCATACCGGGCGGCCAATTCGACAGGTCGCGGGTGGTGGTAATGCCCAGCGCGTTGCGCTGCTTCTGCCCCGCCGCAATCATCTCCTCTTCGTCGTCCGGCGTGGGGAGAGGCACCACCTTGTCGATGGCGTAGAGCCCGGCGGGAAAATCAGGAAGTTCCCCAGTCAGTTCGCCACTGCTGTCTTTGGGAATCGGCTTACCCAGATAGGCTTGCATTTCCTTGGCGATCCCGGCCCTCTTGAGGGCGGCGCTGTTCATCACGGCCGCCCCCCTGCGACCGCGCAGCGCCACGATGGGGACATCGGTTGAGATTTGGTCGAGATCTGTCCTGGTAAGGGGTGCCCTCCACCCAACGCTTCCGAAAACGGCTTCACCCGCTTTGGCTTTGACGAGGCCGCCCCGAAGTCGACTGAGCACTTCACCGGTCGAGGTTGCCCCGACGAGGTCGATACCCCGCATCACTTTTTCGCTGTTGTAGAGATGATCGTGGTTGTCCGACAGGCCAGGGATGACTGCGGAGCCCCGGAGATCCACCAAACGAGTATTCTTGCCTGCGAGCGGTTGGATTGCAGTATTCGTCCCCACGGCAACATATAGGTCGCGCCGGACGGCAAACGCCTGCTGAATCGTAAAGCCTGAATCGACCGTAATGATCTTGCCGTTGTAGAAGATTGTATCAGGCGGAGCGTTGATGCCTTGCTGCGCGATCGAACTCTCCGCAATGAGGACGCTCAACAGCACGAGCAACCCGGTGGCTAATGTCTTCATCTTCCTGCCCCAACGATTGAACTTGAGAACGAGAGCACCTGCCGGACCCAGCCATGAAGTCGCATTATCGCAAGTGATCCCCGGTCGCGGCTGTCAGCCATGGCGAGCCTACCGCAGTCCGAAACGCATGGGAATGGTCTGCACCGAGCCGGGCGGCCCGCGCGCATTGGGTGATGCCGCTGCAGTCGACTTGGGGATCTGGCCGTTGGCCGGCCACAGCTGAGGTCAGCCGCGAAGACTGGTTGAGTGAAGCCTTTGCTCTTCGGTTGCCTTCGCGTAAGCAGGGCCAACAATGTGACTGTAGGAGTGATGCCCACGACCCACTGGGCCAATTAAACAAACGCCATCGGAAATTACGCTGGTCGAGTAATCGTGCCAGAATAATCCGTCCATACCAGCGCTTTACCCGCATAAAATGACGCCAGCAAAAATTCCCTGCGTTCTGGTCTTCAGATTAGTCTTCAGTTCAAGTCGTTGGTCGCCATCCGCAAAAAGCTCACGTGCGATCAATCGATCGGCGCGGCGTGAAGCGTCCAGCGCATTTCGAGCCTCTCTCGCGCTCGTCGGCCACAAGGAGAATGCGGCGATCGCAGAGTGGGCACCTTTTTCACTTTCCAAGACGGAATTATCGCCGGATCCGCCCAGCCTAACCGGGGCTCCGGCGGCTTCGGCCCTGACGGGTGTCTTGACGACGTCAGCAGACCTTAACTGGCGCTCGCCATGAGGCGCAGATGCGGCAACGCGAGCCGCAAGGAAACCGGCCTTATGGCACTTTTCGGAACGCAAAGGATTTAAGCTACGCGATGGCCTCGGCATGTACCGCAGCGAGAGGCAGTTCGAAGCCGGCGAATATTGTGGCACTGTGGAGACAACGTTTGATCCTTTGCGCAACACCGTCCGGTATGGCGAGAAGCCGACCGACAACGTGTGCTGAGGTAGGAGACTATTTAGACCGGAGAAGCCGGACGAGGAGAGGTCAAGATGACTACGACAAGGGGCTCGGTTCACTACGCGGGCTTGTTGCCGGTTGAGCCCTTAGACGATCCGCCGCCGAATCGACCGACCGCCCTCGAAAATGACCCGCTCCCCAACGGGCAGCCATCATCTCGCAAACGAGTACCGCGCGCCCTCTCCCGTTTCCTAATCCCGTTTTGCACCGGTGTAGCTGCCACTTTGCTTGGTGGTCGTATGGCGACGCAGCGAGACAGATGATCGCAAGCATCCGGATCTAGACTGGTTGGCTCCGCGACCAGGACCGGTGGCGCAGAACGCTCCTAATATGAGAGAAATCGCACCTTCCCTTCCCGCAACGCACCGTCAATATGATGGCAGTCTGGCACAAACGCGCGGTGCGCTGAAAGGCCAACTGGTTCTCTCTCCAGGCCGCCGAATCCGGCAATTCATTGCCTTGCAATATGGATTTTCTGCTTGGTCGCGAGCATCGCTGTTGGCGGGCGCTTGGTTTTGGTTGTCGGGTAGCAGCTATGCGGCCATCTTCGATGGCATGATAGTCGGTGGCTTCATATTCACATGCTTGAGCATGTGGCGGAACTGGTAAGTCCTTCGGCGGCGCTGCGAGGGAGCTAACTGTGTCAGCGAGCGTAAAGGGTACAACAGTCAAAAAGTCTGCGTACCATCGTA
>JASHYD010000189.1 GCA_030043175.1 Xanthobacteraceae bacterium
CGTCGGTAAGCTCGGTCAGATTGCCGGTGCCCATGAGGATTTCCGCTTGAGGCATTGCCCGTCGCAGCTCGGCGTAGCGCACGAGCGAGCCCATCAATCCGAAATGGATAGGCTCGATAACGGGGTCCAGGATGGCAGGGATTCCACGCCGCTCGGCGACCTTCGCGGCGCGCAGCAAGGACGCCACATCTCCGTGCGGCGCCGGAATGAGGATCGGGGTGGCTCCCGTTTCGGCCGCGATGTTGAGTGTCTTTTCCGTCAGGCTCAGCAGGAAATTTGCGCCGGCCGCGCCGCCCCGTCGCAATTCGTCAGTCGCCCCCGAATCGACGCTGACGACAAACCCGTTCGCGCGCAACGCCCGCACGGTCTCCTCGAGATGTGGGAACGGCGTATCCGGCCGGCAGCCGATGTCGATCACGTCGGCGCCGGCGGCCCGCATGGTTGCAGCGCGGTCGAGGATCTCGTCAACTTGAAGGGCCGGGGCATCGATGATCTCGGCGAAAATGCGCATGTCATGGCGAGACAGATCCGCACGCCTGCCACGTCCACCGAAATAGGCCGGCAGGTCCTTTAGCTCGTCCGGCCCGCGCTCGAATTGGACATCGAACGACTTGGCGAGGCGCTCCAGATCGACGCGGCAGCGGCCGGGCAGGACGACACGATCGGCGTCGATGGGCCGCTTGAGGCGTCGCGTAATGATGGCCTCGGTCATCAGGGCCGCCACCTTCACGCCAACATCGATGACTGACCATTCGAATCCCAGCTTGCCTGCGCCCGCCAGGACCGCTTCCAGTCTCGCGCGCGCCAGGTGCCCGGTCAGAAATAGAATGCGGTCAGCCATCCGTCATGATTTCGCGGCTGCGGCGAGCAAGGCCATCGCGCAGCTCGTCAAGTGTTTCGACCACGAGCGTCGCCTCGAATGATTTCAGCCGTGCGGTATTCTCCAGATCGATGCGGCGCGGATAGACTTTGACGATGCCCTTGGGCGCCTCGGTTTCAAGCTCGGGCGCGGTATCACAGGCAAATACGATCGTGGGAATACGGCATTTGCCGGCCTGAGCAAAGACATTGGTGACGAGGGTGTCCGATATGCCGAACACGCATTTTGCCACGGTATTCGACGTTGCCGGCGCGACCACCAGCGTGTGATAGACGCCACAGTAGAACAAGCCGACCGGCGCGGCGCTCGCGGTCGTATCGCGGATGATACGAGCGGATTTCGGCAAATTAAATTGCTGCCGATACATGCGCACCACCTCTGCCGCTGCCTTGCTCACGAATAAGTCCACGTTTTGCAGTCCGGCGATCATCGCCAGGCTTTCCTTGAAGAAATGGCCGGATCCGGTCAGCGCCCAACCCCAGCGCGGAGTTATCAGTTTGGCCATCGCAAAGCGACTACTCTCCTGCCCGACTTGTTTGCCTAAACTCAAGAGATCCAACCGTGCAAGCTACGACGGCATTCTGCCTCGCTTGTTGCGGTCTGAAAGACTGCGGTTCGCGCTCGAAAGCATCGAGCATTTTCCTCGTTTACACGATGATCCGGGCGCCGGCAGGTTCGCCGCGCAGCGAACGGCCGACCACCGCGTGATCTTTGGGACCGAGAATGAATGCGGGAACGCGGCTCGCAGCCAGGAAATCCGCAAACGCCTTGTCAACGATGTCGCGTGCCGCAAGATCCGTCGCCCGCATGGCTTCGGGCATCGGCGCGATGTGCTTGACGAGCAGCATCCGCTCGGCGCCAAGCTTGCCCGCGAGCCACGCCGCAAGACTGTCCGACGTGACGTCCCAGCACTGCGGAATGTCAGCGGCCGCCAAAGCCATCCGCGTCGGCAACCAAACCGGAACCCGATCATCGGCGAGGCTGCGATGGATCGAATCGAGGGAATCGGCGAGCGACAGTGCTTCATGCAGGGTGGTGATCGCGCAACCAAACTGCTCTATGGCAAGCAGTGCCATGCGATGCGCCGCGAGGTCGTCAAAGCCCATTTGCGTTTGCGCAGCGCGCACGGCATCGGCGAACGGACCGCCTCCTGGTACGATCACGGTGCGGCCGGCGCCGTGCACGATCGCGGCGATCCAGTCCGCCAAGTGGGGCGAGAACGCGAAGCTTCCGCCAAGTTTGACGACAGTCAGTCCACCACCTTGCATCTACGTTGCGGCCTTCGTGGTGCTGCCCGCGGCGGGATAGAGCTGGTGCACCTTCGCCACCTCAGCGGGCCGCTCGCGCACGATTTCCACTCCGGCCGCGCCGGGGCCGATGTCGAGCTTTTCGACCCTGACGGTTACGCTCGCGACCCGCGGATAGGTCAGTATCTGGGCGCCGATCCGTTCGGCCAGCGTTTCCACCAGCGCGATATGTTCCCGCGCCGCCACCATGCGGATCGAATCCTTGATCAGATCGTATGAGAATACATCGCGCATATCCTCGGCGATGCGGTCGCTGCGATAGATTCTCGCCTCGATGTTGAAGCGCACATTCTGGGGGCTGGCACGTTCGTGGACGTAGCTGCCGATCCGCACCGGCAAATCGAAATCGCGCACGAAAATACGATCGGTCGCCGCGTCTTGTTTCTGAGGATCGATCGAATATCCGCGTGCCGCCAGCACACGATAATCGACTTTTGGAACCGCCTCGCCGCCGCGATGTCGGCTCAGCGTTTGTGGCGGAATGAGCGAGCGCACGGCCGCAACCGCCTCGGGGTCAATGCGACCATTGCGGTTGTGATCGACGCACAGCGCTCGCCGAAAGCCCAGCACATCCGGCTCGAGCGGCAGGAGACGTGGGATGTCGGGCGTTTCAAGCGAGCCCGCGAGGCCGGCGATCAGGCCGTGCACATGGGCCGCATCGACGAACAACGCGACCTGCGTGATGTCCAGGTGATCAAGAAGGCGCGCGCCGGTCTTGCGCGCGGTGTCGAGCATGACCCCGGCAAAGCCGCTTTCTTCCATCACGGGTATCAACGTGTTGTCGGCGCCATCATCCGCGAACATGACGCCGATAAGCTTTGCCTTGCGAGCAAGCGGGGCCAGCGCCCGGATGAGTTCGTCACGCCGCCGGTCTGGCGACAGCCCGACCTTGATATAGGTTGTGCCCGCCGCTGCCAGCGCCGCCGCGATGGCAGCGATCCGTTCGGGGTCCGCTGCCGCCTCCCCGACGACCGCACTGATCGGTCGTCGCCGGGCGATTGCCTCTACGGTTGCACGCACCACCTCAGGCGTCACGGTGCCAAACCCCGCTCGGACCTCCTTGAGGTCAACGATGTCGGCGCCTTGCCGCACGGCGATTTCGGCCTCTTGCGGGCCGGTGATGCTGGCCAGCATGACGGGCATCTCACGAGGCTCCCGGGCCAGGGCGGTTCGCCACCCGATCGGCGAGCGCGCGCGAGCGGGATTGTTGCCCATTGCGGCGCGGGTCCACGCTCGCGCCAGCGAGGAGCCTGCCGGCGTCCCGCAGCTTGATGTTGAGAATCAAGTTCGACACTTTTTGCACCCAACCGGTGATCGCGAGGGTTGCACGGGCCAACTGCGCGTCGCAGCCGCCGCCGCTTTGCAGGTCCGCCGAATGGACCTTGGCGGCAAGCGGCGCCCCATCGACGACCTCGAACCGCCCGGTCTCCGCGCGTGGTTCCCCGCCCACCCCGGCAAGCCGCGCCCCGCCTCACCGCCTAGCCGGTAGATCGCGCCAAGAGGACTTGCGTCCCCAAGTCCGAATTTAAACACCGCAACGCCACGTTCGGCGGCCCGTGCAGACACACCACAACATAGGGTGAAAGCCAGCGTCATAAAAGCTGCCGTCCTGTGTATCACGGCTTTTCACCCCTCCTATAGCAGAGGTTGGCAAAAGAATTCATCGTTGTCACACTACTGCCGGCAAGCGCTGATTCAAGTTGGATTTTCCGATACTATCGGCGTATGCAGTCCCTAGCCGCAGGCGCGCTAAGCGCCCAAACGCGAACCATCAGGGTGTCGGATGCCGCCTTTTCTTTGGATTTCGCGTCGCCCAATCCGGGATCGCTGCGAGCGAGTTGGATTGGCAAAGCGGGAGCGAATTCGCGGAGTGGAGCGTTGATCAGGTCAGTCATTATGGGCGGAATAATTTTGCTCCTGACCGCGATCCTGGCGGCGGCAGTGGCGGCGGCAGAGCCGCTCACAATCAAGATCGGATATGTGGGGCGTGCCGAGAAAAAGGCAACCATCTCGCTGGTAGACTCTCCTCCTGATAATGATGGCGTTGCAGGTGCGCGCTTGGCGCTCGAAGATAACAACACGACAGGCAAATTTCTCAACCAGCACTTCCTGCTTGAGGAGGCGCGCGTCAAGGAGGGAGCAGATCCGACCGACATCGTTTTGCAGTTGGCCGATCGCGGCATCTCGTTTTTCATTGTCGATCTTCCGGCCGATATGCTGCTCAAAGTCTCCGACTCCGGACGCGGGCGC
>JASHYD010000190.1 GCA_030043175.1 Xanthobacteraceae bacterium
CAATGAGATTGGCGAATTCGGCGGGTGAACCCATAAGCGCTTCTTCCCCGACCTCAGCAAACCGGGCCTTCATTCCGGGATCGGCGAGCATAACGTTGATATCGCCGTTGAGTCTTTCGATGACTGCATTCGGTGTGCAATTGGGCCCCACGATGCCACCGTGGAACGTCGCCTCAAAGCCCGACAGGAAATCGCCGACGGTCGGCAGGTCCGGAAGCTCCGGCCACTGCTTCGCAGTCGTCATTGCCAAGGCCCGCAACTTGCCAGCTCGGATATGTTCGAGTGAGGACGCCGGGAAATCAAACATAACCTGCACATGACCTGCGATCATGTCAGTGACAGCCGGAGCGCCGCCGCGATACGGGACATGAGCCATATCTACGCCGGTCATCATCTTGAAAAGCTCTACGCATAAATGTTGCGGCGAGCCGGCGCCGGCGGAGGCATAATTAAGCATGCCTGGGCTCGCTTTGGCATATGCGATGAGCTCTTGTCCGCTCCTCACCGGGACCGCTGGGCTCACCTCCATGACGAGAGGCGAGAGCCCGATACTTGCGATCGGTGTGAAGTCGCGCATGTAATCGTACTTCAGGCCGGGGTATAGACTAGACTTGTAAGCGATGTCGGACCCGGTATAGAGAAGCGTATACCCGTCCGGCGCTGCACGTGCGACGGACTCCGCGGCTATTGTGCTGGCGGCGCCTGCCCGGTTCTACCGGAGGAGACATCGCGTCCGATGGGGAATGAAGGTTCGGCTGCACCCTCAGCGCGAAGGAGATCCGGAACGAGTAAGCGACGAGAGCCTTTTCATCGACACGCTCTATCATGTACGTTGGATCTGTGGGCTTCTGAAATCCCTTGTTGGGAACAGGACTGATCGCAGTCGGCTAAGCAATGGCTTCTGCCGCCAAGCAATCTCATGACGTTCTCGTTCTCTCGTAGTTGATTGAAAAGTGGAGGATTATCATTATGCAAAGTGTATTCCGATTATTGATCCTCGCCGCCGGATTATTGGCAGTCCGAGCCGCGCTTGCCGCCGATCCGATCAAGATCGGCGTTACCCTTTCTCTGTCCCCGCCCGGTTCGGTGCCGCAGGGGACCGTGGTGAAGGATTCGCTTGAGGTTACAACCAAGATGATCAACGACTCGGGTGGCGCGCTCGGCCGTCCCTTCGAATTGGTGATGGAGGACGACCAGGGGATTCCCGAAAAGGCGCGCGCCGCGACCGAAAAGCTGATCACGCGAGACAAGGTGGTCGCCATCGTGGGCGAGCATCAGAGTTCGGCGGTGCTCGCCGGTATCGAGGTCGCGCACCGCTATCATATACCCTACATCAACACCAACGGCTTCGCTGACACAATTCGCGAGAAAGCGTACGTGGAGGTGTTCAGTCCAGCCGGTTACAACAGTTGGCTTGCGATTATGATTGTAGATGCCGCCAGGGGACTTGGAGCGAAACGCGTCTCAGCTTATTGTGAGAATACCGACTTCGGGGTCGGCATTGGCAAAGCGCTTGGCGATCTGATCAAGGAACGTGCGCCGGCTGTCGAATACAAAACCGAGACGCTGGATCGCGCCGCGAAGGATTTCTTGCCGGCGCTGCTGCGGCTGAAAGCCGACCCTCCGGATATGATCGTTGATTGCATGCTGCCGCCGGCATCCTATATCCTGATCAACCAAGTCTACGAGCAAGGCATCGCGCCGTCGTCGCGGACATGGCTTTACTCGATCAATTTTGACTATCCGGACTTCTGGCAGAACGTGGGTGACGGCGCGAAGAACATGATCGGGAATGGTTTTTATCACCCGAAGATGGTCTTGCCGGAGCTTAGCACGAAGGTTGCAGTCGCATACAAAGCGAAGACCGGTTTCGAACCCAGCCGGCTACTATTTCAGGCAGCGGATAGCGTGTTCATCGTCGCCGAGGCGATCAAGGCGGCGAACTCCACCGAACCGAACGCCATGATAAAGGCGTTGGAAAACTTGAAATGGACGGGCACACGCGGTGAGATCACGTTCTCACAGGAGAAGCGCGGTTATCGCTATCATCAGTGGATCGACATGCCGTTCGTTAACTTCCAGGTTACTGCAATGAAGCAAAAATTGACTGACACCGCCATCATTCAGGACGTTGGAAGACCTTTCAACGCATCGAACCTTTTGAAGCCGCAGTGAGCTGCGGGTCCTGATTAATCACAGGCGAGGCAAGCCGGGCGCCTCGCTGGTTTAGGATGCCGCAGTAGACTTGTATGCTCACGCTCGATCTCCTGATCAACGGGCTGATCATCGGCGTGTTTTACGCCCTGATGGCGATTGGCCTTTCACTGATTTTTGGCATCCTGAAAGTCGTCAACTTCGCCCATGGCGAGTTTTACATGGTGGGCGCCTACGCCTACACGTTGGCGGCTCTCGCCCTCAATCTCTCGCCGTGGCTCGCCTTGCCGCTGGCCTTTGTGGTCGGGATGGTGGTTGGGCTCATTGTCGAGCGGACGTTGATGCGGCCGCTCTACGCGGGCTACGCCTCATGGGGTCTGATGCGCGATGAATACGCCGTCATCGTCACGTTTGCGCTGTCTATATTGCTGATCAACCTCGTCGATAAGTTCATCGGCCCCTATGGATTCCGGGGGCCGGCACTCGTTGGCATACCCCGTGTTTATCTCGGGCCGGTAATCGTCAGTGGACATCGGCTGTTCGCCGCGATTGCGGCCACGGTCGTGATCATCGCGACGTTGCTTATCGTCCGATATTCGTACTGGGGCCGGCAAATCCGCGCTGTAGCGCAGAATCGGCTTGGCGCCTCACTTGCAGGGATTGACCCCGCCAAGGTCAGCGCCATTGTGTTCGCGCTGGCCGCGGGGCTCGCGGCGATATCGGGGGCGCTGCTTGCCAACATTTTCAATCCGACGCCGGATGTCGGGGCGTTCCCCGCGGCAAAGTCCTACGTCATCGTGGTGCTCGGGGGCATGGGGTCGGTGCCCGGCGCCATCATCGGCAGCCTGGTGCTCGGAGTGCTCGAGAGTTTCGGCGGAGTCTACGTATCGTATCAGTATCGGGATGCATTCGGCCTCGTGCTGCTGATCCTGGTGCTCCTCGTTCGCCCGCAGGGCCTGCTCGGCGAGAAGTCGCGGGAGGTATGATGCAAAAGCTCGCCGACACGCATGATCGCATGCGCGCCGAATTGTGGGCGTCGCTTTTGATCATTGGGTGCGTCGCGATCCTGCCGGTAGCGGTGACCAATGACTACTGGCGCGGCGTGATCGTCGTGTCGATGTATTTCGCCATGCTCTCGATTGGCTGGAATCTGCTGGCCGGCTACACGGGACAATTCTCCCTCGCGCCTGCAACCTTTGGGATGATCGGCGGCTATACCACTGGGCTGCTGGCCTACCATCTAAATGGAACGGGGCTGTCGGGCATACCGGCGGCGCTCATCGTTGCCGCCATGATCGGGTTCGTCCTCGCCCGCATCGTCATGCGGCTGCGCGGACCTTACCTCGCACTCACCACCCTCTCGTTTGCCGAGATTATGCGCCTCGTC
>JASHYD010000191.1 GCA_030043175.1 Xanthobacteraceae bacterium
AAGCGGACGCCGGGGAGTTGGTTGCGATTGTCGCGGGCGCGCCGCGCGCGGCGTCGGGAGGCCGGTCGCCGGAATGGGTCGCCGAGCCGTTCGGACCGCCAATGGCACCGGCCGTCCAAGGTCGCGTCGAGTTCAGGGCCGCAAACGCGCAATGGATGCCCGGTATCGCCACCAAGGACCTCGCCGGCTGGATCAAATTCGAGCCTTCCGGATTCTCCCTCACCGATGTGACCGGACGGATCGCTGACGGACGCCTCGCACTTGACGCCGAGGTCCGCCGCGAGCGCGCGAGCCTTGCGGTGCATTCACACGTTAAGCTAACGAACGCGGATATGCCGGCGCTGTTGGCGGGCGCGTTGCGGGTCCCGGCGGCGGGGCGCATCTCGCTTGAAGTCGACCTTCAGGGGCAGGGGTTGAGCCCGGCCTCGCTGGTTGGGTCCCTCACCGGCGCCGGCACCGCGACGGCGGAGAACATCGAGGTCTCGGGCCTCGATCCCAGCGCGATCGAGGCGGTGATCAATGCGCTTGAACTGGATCGCGGGCTTGCGAGCAATGCCGCACGGGTCGCGCAGATCGCCAACAGCATGCTTGATGCCGGAAAGTTGAAGGTTCCTTTCGTGACCGCGCCAATCGTCATTGCGGATGGCCGCGCCCAATTGGCCAAAGTGGCGGTGTCCGCACGCAACACCGACATCTCTGGATCGATGTCGCTGGCCTTGGCCGATTGGCAGCTGGACGGGCGTCTCGCGATGACGGCACCGCCGCGCAAAAATGCACCGGCCTCGGAACGTCCGGTAATGGCGCTGACGCTGCGGGGACCTCTGACGGCCGCCCGGCGCAGCGTCGATGTCTCTAATCTGGTCGGTTGGGCTACGATGCGCGCCGTCGAACAGGAAGCCAAGCGCCTGGACGAGGCCGAAAAGGAACGCAAGCGCTCGGAGGCGCCGGCCGACGCCCTTAGGCGTCAGCCCGATACCGACACCGGGGCACCCGCACAAACCGGCACGTTGCCGTCCGCGCCGGCAGCAACCTTTGATCGCCGCGCCCGGCCCGGGCCTTACGGCTCGTCCGCACCCGACCGATAAGGTGGGCCCCGCCATCCTCGGAGCGTAGGCGTGCGTCGAAAGCTCCGCGCCACTCTCCTGCAAGAGCGGCCCTTATGGTGACCAGTGGCGGGCCAGCGGAACGCCGCGGGCCCGGGACTCAACCCAAATCCTCGCTGCGGCCGGTCCGATGTTTTATGACGATCGCACGATTGTGAGCGCCACCGTCGCCCTGCGGGCGACCGTGCAGATCGGCACGATGCACTGGCTCAATCCGCGCGCAGGAGCTGCTCGCTTCGGCCAACGGGCGAAGGCATGACCGCGGGCTTGCTCTCCGCGTGCGTAGGGTGCTGCGCGCCGCGATAATAATCGAGCACGAACAACCGAATAGCGGACGAGAGGTTGCCGTGTCGACGGTCCTGATCGATTGCCGCAACCATGTCAGACAAGGTTAAATCGCGTTTCGCGGCGATTTCCTTCAACCCGGTCCAGAACGCATCCTCCAGACTGACGCTCGTCTTGTGCCCGGCGATGACGATAGAACGTTTAACGACCGGCGATTTCATCGGCTTCTCCTGTCTCGATACGGTGCTCATCCAGCTCGCGGGGAATCTGTTGTCTGTTCAGCCTTGCGAGCGCACGGTCAGCTTTCGACATTCCGCGGGAAACACTTGCCTTGAAGGCTACCACCCCCCGCGCAGAGGGAAGGGTAGGTTGGGAGTGGCGTCCGGCCCACCTGGCGACGGCGTGGAGATTGAAAGTTTCAGCCATGCGCCGCCGCTCTCCTGCTAAAAAGGGCCCAAGCTTCTCCGATAGATTACCGTTGGCCAGAACACTGGCAAACCAAGTTACAGACCCATAATACCCCATCGCCGTGTAATCGAATACCTCAGTGATTGGACAAAAGTCGGTGACTGGACATGAATGGGTGGTTCATTAATACAACCATAGTGTGAATAATTTCCGGCGCCTTCAAGGCGATTAAGAGGGATGTGTCATCGCGGCAGGCTGCACCAAGTGGTCGAATTCCTCGGCGGTCACATAGCCGAGCCGCACCGCCTCCAGCCGCAGCGTGGTGCCGTTGGTATGGGCCGCCTTGGCAATCGTGGCCGCCTTGTCATAGCCGATCCTGGGCACGAGCGCGGTCACGAGCATCAGCGATTTCTCCACGAGATCGGCAATCCGCGCCGTGTCAGGAGCAATACCGCCGACGCAATGCTCCGCGAAGGAGGACGCAGCGTCTGCCAGAAGCGCGATCGACTGCAGAAGCGCAAAAGCGATGACGGGTTTGTAGGCGTTGAGTTCGAGATGGCCCTGGCTCGCGGCCGTCGTGATGACGGTCTGATTGCCGAACACCTGGCAGCACACCATGGTCAGGGCTTCGGCCTGAGTCGGATTGACCTTGCCAGGCATGATCGAGGACCCGGGCTCGTTTTCGGGCAGCAAAAGCTCTCCGAGCCCGCAGCGCGGGCCTGACCCGAGCAGGCGCACGTCGTTCGCGATCTTGAACAGGCCCGCCGCCATGGCGGCGAGCGCGCCGTGGACAAATACCTCCGCGTCGTGAGCGGCCAGTCCCTCGAACGCGTTTGGGGCGCCCGCAAAGGGCAATTTCGTGATCGCGGCCAGCCGCGCCGCAAACAGCTCCGCAAAGCGGGGGGGCGCATTGAGGCCGGTGCCAACTGCAGTTCCTCCCTGGGCAATCGCGAACAGCTGCGCAGACGCCTGCCGAATGCGGGCGATGCCGGACGCAAGTTGAGCGGCATATCCGGAGAATTCCTGGCCAAGCGTGAGCGGCACCGCATCCTGGAGGTGGGTCCGGCCGATCTTGACGATAGGTGCGAAGGCTTCGGCCTTGTCTGCGAGCGCACGGTGAAGGCGTTCGAGCGCCGGCACCAAATGCACCACGATCTCGCGAGCAGCCGCAATGCGGATCGCGGTCGGGAAGCTGTCGTTTGTGGACTGGCTCTTGTTGACGTGGTCATTCGGATGCAGAGGTTCGCGCGCCCCCCGGGCGCCACCTAACAGTTCATTGCCGCGATTGGCGATGACCTCGTTGACGTTCATGTTGGTCTGGGTGCCGGAGCCGCTCTGCCAAACGGCGAGCGGGAAATGGCCGTCAAGCTTGCCGGCGATGATTTCATCGGCGGCAGAGACGATCGCATTGGCGCGGCGCTCGTCAAGGAGCTTAAGTTCGCAATTCACCTGTGCGGCGACGCGCTTGATCAACGCCAGCGCGCGAATCACCGGCAGCGGCATGGTCTCCGCCCCAATGCGAAAATTCCGCCGCGCGCGCTCAGTCTGAGCGCCCCAAAAGCGATCCGCCTGGACCTCGATGGGGCCGAAGGTATCGGTCTCTGCTCGTGTATCCACGATCGGTTCTCTCTGCCACTAACGATCAGCGTCTTTTACAATCGGCCGACGACGACCCCTCCCGTCTCTCCCCAGCGAGCGGGGGCGGGACGGGAGGGGTTGGTAATCACGCCGATGTGGTCCGGCAGCGGCCGGCATGTCAGCGAGTGGCCGTGGCGCCACCGCGCTCGGCAATTACGTGGTCCGCGAAAACCTCGCCTCGGCGCTCCCGCCCTCAAGCACGGTCACCTCAAGGCAGCTATCACGGTCGAGTTGGACATGCAGGGTCGCCTGCGCAAGTCCATGATGCGCGTGGAAATCCTGGGTCAAGCGTTTGGGCAGCTCGCGGGCTGCGTGGTCATAGATATAGCTCAGGGTCGCGACGCAATGGCGATCCTGCGCCGCTTCGAGGTTTGACTGCGACAGGCCCGAGCGGGCAAGATCGCGAATCGCTTCCGAGTGATTGGCGGAGCCGCGACCCGCCATAAACGCATCGATCTCGGCTAAGAGATCGTCGTCGATGGTGATTGTCACGCGCGGCATCGCTCTCGCTCCTCGGCTGCCTTGCGTGGCCTGCGATTGTCGATCCTATCGCATTCGCATGGCGATCCCATCGCATTCGCTTCAGTGGAAGTGCGCGGTGGCGGGCCGATCGCGCTGCTGAGCAAGTCGATACAGAACAACCGAGAAGCCCGTCTATCCGTCAAGTAAGATTGCTACTCCACCGGGCCCTGGTCGTCGTCTCGTATTGTCTTTTTATTCGGAGTCCTTTGGATCAGTCTCGTGCTATTCGCTGACAAGGTATGGGCAAAAGATAGCCGGCGGCTTGCACGTTGGTAACCACGCACATGGCTTGCCGCACGCCGTGCGCAGCATCTCACCGGTCTGGCTGCGCTGGGCAGTCCTGGCAGGGCTCTGCTCGTAAAGCTGCTCCACCGGTTCGCCAGCGGCTCTGAGCCGGTCGGGGATGCGTTCGACGGCCAGCTTTTGCTGCAGCTTCATGCTCGGCGCAGCCGCGTTGACGGTCATTTCGCGCAGTGCTCGAGATGCGTAGCCGCTGGCCTTTTTGCATAGTATGCTTTCGCAGGCGCGCTCATATTGGGAAATAATGCTGATGCTGATTTATTGGTCACTCAAGAGTATTCCCGAGTTATCCGGACTACCATCAGAAGAGAGACGGCGCGTTTGGTCGGCTGCGTATTTGAAAATAACTCGTCATTGGCAGTTTTGGGTGAGCCTGGTTGGAGTTTTCTTCTTATGTGTGCAAATCGGAGACATGCTGATCGGCCACCGTATTGGCGGTCCGATCGGTGCGGTCGTTAGTGGCTTCATTCTTAGGCAGGTATCAATGCACTTGGCACGTCCATATATTCGAGCCCTTCTCTCAGCCGAGCAGGCGTGAAGCCCCGCGTGCCTATTTTATTGGCTGACACAGTGGCTGGTCCGGCAGCTGTGACGGCGTTTTGTGGCAGAGTGATTTGCCCTCTAACTCGGCATTGGAGGCCGAACAGAGTGTCTTCGAAGCTGCTTGGGAGTCCT
>JASHYD010000192.1 GCA_030043175.1 Xanthobacteraceae bacterium
CACCGACTGTCAGCAACGTGCCAGCGGACGACTGCTCGCCGATTGTGCGGCCCCCGTCGCGCCGCCAGGCGCCCTGGGCAGGCATATTCTGGGTCTCGGCCGCGGGCCTCGTGCTGCTCGCGATCGGGCTCGGCATTGCGAATCTTATCGAGGATCTCATCAATCGCGCCGCTTGGCTCGGCGGCATCGGTGCCGCACTGGCCGCCGCCGCCGCGGTCGCGCTTTTTGCCATTGTGGCGCGGGAGGCACTCGGCCTCGCCAGGCTCGCCGCGATCGATACCCTGCGGCAGCGCGCCGCCACGATCCTGGTGAGCGACGACCGCGAGGCCGGCCGCGCGCTCGGTCGCGATCTCATCGCCTTGACGAGCCGCATGCCGCGTCTTGCCGGCGCCCGGGCGCGGCTCGAGAGCCATCTCGGCGACATTATCGACGGCGGCGATCTCGTTCGCCTGAGCGAGCGTGAGCTGATGGCGCCGATCGACGCGGAGGCAAGACATTTAGTCGCTGCTGCCGCCAAGCGCGTATCGGTAGTAACCGCCGTGAGCCCGCGTGCGGCTGTCGACATGTTGTTCGTTCTTTTCACCGCCCTCGGCCTGGTGCGACGGCTGGCGCTTCTTTACGGCGGGCGTCCCGGCACGCTCGGGCTCTTCAAGCTTATGCGCTACGCGGTGTCGCACGTCGCATTGACGGGCGGCCTAGCGGCGAGCGACAGCCTGATCCAGCAGGTCATCGGCCATGGCGTCGCGGCCAAGCTTTCCGCCCGGCTCGGCGAGGGCGTCCTCAATGGCCTCTTCACAGCGCGGCTCGGCCTTGCCGCCGTCGAGGCAACGCGGCCGCTTCCGTTCACGGCGCTTCGGCAACCCGCGCTCAACGACATTGCAGGTTCGCTGTTGCGGGCGAGCACAAATCGCGGCACCAAGGAAACTTTGCAGGATCAAAGGTTGTCATGACCGTCGCCGCAGTCCGAAATCATACACAGCGGCTTGCCGGGGCAATCGTATCGAGGACGGCGCCTAACGGACTGCCCAGTATTGTGCGAGGCAGTGGCGGCCTGGCGGCCGTTGAGCGGGTTTCCGCAGGGCTTGGCTCCGAAGCCACTGGCGAAAGCCCCACGATGGCCGATTCCTCAAAGCGATCGTCCAGGCCAGCCTTCCCCGCTGCTTTCCTAAACGTGCGCACGTGTGCGCCTGGTTAAGGATCGCCTTTCATCCGCAGCACTTGCCGGTATGCGCAAGCATGCCGGTAGCAGGGTCCCCGCGCCTTGATTCGGCCTCAGCCAGGGCTACTAGCTGCGAAGCCTAAACGTACCAATCGATCTTAGCGCGCGATAATCAGATACCTGCCGAGCCTTTGCTCATGGCACACATAATTAAGCACGATGGCGCACATCGAGCATGCTCTGGGACGTTCTCCTTCTCTGCGTCCCTGTTGGCGCCCATCGTGTGTCCTTGTGCGGACTATTCTCGTTCCGCTTGAGCCTCGCCTCCTTAAGGCTTACCGTGGGGTACGAGCCCAGCCCAAAGTAACGGCTGTTCCACCCGGCGGCTTGTATCAGTAAACCAGGTCCCGCTAGCGGCCCCGGAGGTAGCAATGCCAGCCATCCGGCAAGCTCTTCAATTCCGCATCCACCAACGGTCGCCTTGCAGATCCCGCCATGGCTCACCTCCCTATCCACACCTGCATCCACACTGGAAGGCTGGATGTCGGCGGATTATGGCGGGCGTGACCAGGCATCTACGGACTAAGCTGCTAGAACTTTTAGAAATTTTTCAAAAGCGAATATTCCTGGATCGTGTCGGATGCGAGTCACGGAGAGGATCCCTCACCCGTAATTTGCGCGACGTGCGCCCAAATTCCGACCTCACCCGGCAGGCCGGGCGGGCCCGGGGCCGCACCACGCGCGATCGCCCTGCCTTTACGCGCAAGGTACTCCTCTCGTTTTCCACCGTCCTGATCGCGCTATTGGCCGGGAGCTCTGCGACCCGGGCCGCGTGGCCGGAGCGCCCGATCACCCTGATCGTGCCTTTTGCGCCCGGCGGGCCGACCGACATCATCGCTCGCATCCTGGCGACCTCGCTGCACATGTCGCTCGGCCAGCCCATTATCATCGACAACCGCGCCGGTGCGGCTGGCAATACCGGCATGGGCGTGGCGGCGCATGCAACGCCCGATGGCTATACGCTGCTCTTGACCTCCACCTCGATTGCGGTCAATCCGGCACTGTTTAAGAATCTGCCCTACGATCCGTTCCGCGATTTCGTCCCGGTCTCGGAACTCGTCAATGCTCCTAATGTTCTGATCGTCAAGTCGAGTTCAACGATCAAGACCTTGGCCGATCTCGTCGTACAAGCGAAGGCGAACCCTGATCGGTTCAATTACTCGAGCCCCGGCGCCGGAACCAAGTCGCATCTCACCGGCGAACTCCTCAAATTGCGCGCCGGCATCCAGATGGTGCATGTGCCATATCGGGGCGCCGGCCCGGCAACGCTCGCGGTGCTGGAAGGTACCGTGCAGGTCGGCTCAGTCGCATTGCCGCCCGCAGAGCCGCTGATCAAGGACGGCCAATTGCGCGCACTCGCCGTCACTGGCGCGCAGCGCTGGTTCTCGTTGCCGGATGTACCGACGATGATCGAAGCCGGGTATCCGAATTTCGTGTCCGACACATTCAATGCTCTTTTCGCGCCGGCCGGAACGCCTCCTGACATCGTCGCGAAGCTCGCTAAGGAAAGCCGTGCCGCATTCGCCGATCCGCAAGCGCGCGAGCAAGCGCGCAAAGCCGGCTTCGAGATCGTTGCCGGCGCGCCCGAGCAGCTGAGCGCACGGGTCGCGGCGGAAGTGCGGGCCGTGCGCGACCTGGTGACGAGGGCCGGGATCAAGGCGCAGTGATGCAGGCAAGCCTCTAAGCCGGGTGGGACGAAAGCGAAACCCATCCTGATGACAGACAGCGACCTACATCATCCCATGGGTTCAGGATGCGCTTTCACAAAGGGGGTTGGCATTGACGCGTTCGCGTGTCGGCCCTTAAGTCGCTCGGCAATCGCGTGCAATTTGGAATCACGGCAACCTTGCGCCTCGATTTCTGCAACTGTGGACAAAACATAATCCAGATTCGCCCCGGATCGGCCATGTCCCTGACGTACCAGATGGATCTGATGGTCAATGTCAAGGCGTCCGGCATACTGGGCATGGCTGCGATCGACCAGGAAGATGAGGGCGGTGACATCGCGCGGGGGCGACGCTGAAAGCGTAACGCGACGCGCGGTTTCAATGTAAACGGAGGTTACCTGTTCGCGTGCCCGCAAATATGCAACGGTGCCATCGCGATCCTCGGCCGCCACCCGATAGGCAATGCCGCGGCAGGCGCCGCCACGGTCAAGTCCAAGTACGAGGCCGGGCTTCTCTGGGGTACCGCGATGAACGAACGAATAAACGCACAATGCGCGGTGCAAGCCGATGAGGCGCGCCGGGAGGCGCTCAAGGTAGGGGAAATCGGGCCGCCACATGAGCGATCCGTAACCAAACACCCAAAGATCCTCATTGGCGGGAGGGAGAGCAGAGTGCATAACGCCGGCTGTCGTTTACTGTAAAGACGCTTCGCTAACAGGCACAGACGGGGGATGCAAGATTTCTAGAACATTCGTGACGCAGCGAGGAGATAGCGTGAATACGCAGAAGGAGTCACCAAAGTCGCGGCCATGGCTGATCGTCGTGCCCACCGCGATACTCGTTCTCTTCGGGCTCATCTGGTCGGCCTTCTGGTATCGGTCGACCACCGCAGCCGAAGCCACCATGTCGGCGTGGCGTGCGCATGAAGCCGACGCCGGGCGCATCTATGGTTGCGCCACAACAAACTTTGGCGGCTACCCGTTCCGAATTGAGGTCGAATGCACGGCGCCTTCCGTGGATGATCACGCGACCGCGCTGTCGATCCGGGCGCGTAATCTCTCGGCCGTCGCACAAGTTTGGGACCCGACTCTTGTGATTGGCGAAGTCGTCGGTCCGCTCACGGTGGCGCCGCTCGGGGGTTCGCCGACCGCTATGATGAACTGGACCCTCGCGCAGGCGAGCCTGCGCGGGACGCCCGGTGCCCCGGAGCGCCTTTCGATCGTCATTGACAAGCCAAATCTCGCAACGGCGCCCTCGGGCGGGCCACTCGCCATCGCTGAGCATTTGGAATTGCATGGACGCTTTGCACCGGAGTCGACGCCGGGGCATCCGGTGCTCGACCTCGCGCTCGATCTTCGAAACGCAACGGCACCTGCTCTCGCCTCCGCTCTCGGAACTTTCGGGCCGCTAGTCTCCGCTTCGAGCGACGTGTCTCTGGTCGCGGTCCTGCACGGGATGTCCGACCTTGCGCCGAAGCCCTTGGAGCAGCGACTTCGCGAAATTCAGGCCGCGGGTGGCCGGCTGGAAATCACCGATGCGCGGCTGCAGCAAGGCGACCTCATCGCCACCGCCACCGGCGCGCTCAGCCTTAGCGCCCACGGCATGCTGGCCGGCGACGTACGGCTGACCGTCGTTAATTTCGCCAAGATCATTCCGTTGCTGGGCCTCGACCGCGCCGTCGCCCAGGTGGTGCGGCCGGAGGCCCTCGACCGCTTCGCGCCGACACTTGACCGGCTGATGCCTGGGCTCGGCAACCTCGTGCGTAGCCGCGATAATGGCGGGGGAAATGCGCCTGGTACCGGCGCAAAACCCGATATGAATACCGTCGGCGCCGCCGTGCTGGGTGGTCAGCAAACTGAGCTGGAAGGCCAACGGGCCGTCACGTTTAACCTGCGCTTCGACAATGGGGTGGCGTTCCTCGGGCCACTCAAGCTTGGTCAGGTGCCGCCGCTTTATTGAGCTGCGGCGAGCCCTCCATCGTCGAGAGTTCACAGAAAGTCCTCGCCGGAAACCTGCGATTTTAATCGCGGGAGATAAAGCGGCTTGCCAGAACCAAACTGGCTCGCGATGGAACTGGCACCACTGGATGCGGCGGCTCTCGGAGTGTCTGGCAATAAGCGGTGCCCTTGAGCGGGATGGTCCGAGACAGCCCTTGTGTCCGTGCGGAGGTTTTTGGTGCGTGCAAGCTGGTCACGAAGTCATTGAGTAGTGCGACAGGCGTCGACGGGCGCGTTCTGCGAAGGCCAGCATACAAGCTCTCCGGCGGGCGCTGCCGGAGAGCTTGTCTGTTACGTCATTGGCTCCCCGAACGACCCGCAATGCTCTCGGCCTCAGCCAGTTACTTGTTCTGTTTCATCAGATGCGGATGCTGCTTGAGGGTCGCTTGACCACGAGGTCCACCGGGAGGTCCGCAAAGTTGCACGGTCTGCTGCCGCCAATTTTGAGTGTCCACGGTTACCGTCTCGCACACCTGCTTTGGGCTTGTGACTGTGATCTTCTTTTTTTGTTCGGCGGATGCACTCATCGTTGTTGCGACCGAGGGAATCGCGAGCGCGGCCAACCCGATCATCACTTTGCCTATCATGGTGCTCATTCCAATTGAGGATGACAGCACCCCAGCCTTTAACCATGAAACTCGATAGCTCTGATCGAGTTGCCCGCGTGCGGCAGTACCGCGCGGCGCCGCAAATTATCGCGGCGCCGTAGCAGAACGCTACGGCGTTGCGACCTATCTCAATTTTGACAAGGGCGCGTCAGGCCGGCCCGGCGGCTGGAACGCTCCGGCTACGACAGATTAATAATCCTTCAGCAAGCGCTCGATGTAGTCGAGTTCGAGCTGCGGGCGGAAAGCTTCGCCGAAACGACGGCGAAGTTCTTCGAGGATCCGGCGCGCGCGCTGCGCATCGATCTCGCCCGGCACCTTGACCGTGGTGTCGTCGCCGTAATCGCGTCCCCGCAAAGGCCGACCAAGCGGGTCGGTTTCTTGCTGCGCGCGATTCGCCGGACCGAGGCGGCCGGGCTGGCCGTAGGGTCCGGGCCCTTGGTTTTGTCCCATCTGCTGCTGAAGCTGCTGGGCAAGTCCCTGTGCGCCCTTGCGCATGGCATCGATGGCGCGACCCTGGCCATCGATCGCGCGGTTCGAATCTCCTTCGCCGAGCGCGCTTTCCGCATCACCCATGGCGCTGCCAGCATCCGCGAGATCGTCGCCGCCCTGGCCGTCTTGGCCCTGCTGGCCCTGCTGGCCTTGTTGGCCCTGCTGGCCTCGTTGGCCCTGCTGACCCTCTTGACCTTTTTGGTCCTGACCGAGACCGCGCTTCTTCATCTCTTCGAGGAACTTTTTCAATTGCTCGCGCAGCGCCTGCTGGTTCTCGCGTAGCTCGCTGAAGGCATTCGGATCACCGCGCTGGCCTTGTTGGCCTTGTTGGCCTTGTTGGCCCTGCTGACCGCGCTGCCCTCGCTGACCCTGCTGGCCGCGCTGCCCTCGCTGGTCCTGGCGCTGGTCCTGGCCCTGGCGGAAGGTTTTATCACGCAACTGCTGCTGCTTGCGAATCATGTCGCCGAGCTCATTGAGCATCGACATCATCTCGTCGTCGGCGTCCTGGCCGTTCTGGCCCGGCCGCGCCATCTGCAGGTTCTGCATCATCTGGGACAGCTGATCGAGCAACTGCCGGGCAGCATCGCGATTGCCGGACTTGGCAAGCTGCTCCATGCGGTCGAGCAGGCTCTTGAGGTCCTGAGATTGCATCATCCGCGAATTAGGATCGAGCGGACGCGCCATTTGCGGGTTCTTGCGCAATTCCTCCGCGAGCGCCTGCATGAACTGATCCATTGCGGCGCGCAACTCGTCCATCAACCGCTTGAGTTCCTCGTCGCTGGCGCCGCGTTCGAGCGCATTGCGCAACGCTTCCTCTGCGTTGCGCAGGCGCGCCGCCGCGTCGGACATGTTGCCGTCCTCGAGCATCGTGGCGTAGGCCCACATCTCCTTCACCACTTCGCGCAGGTCGTCGTCGCTCTTGGCTTGCGCCAGCTGCCAGTACAGCGATCGCAGACCGAGGTACTGACCGACCTCCGGCATGAATTTTTCCGGTGCCATGGCGAGCGCGTCGAGGGCAATCAGCACCCGGTCCCGGTTCTCCGCATCCAGCGCCAGATCGCGGCGCTGCTCGACAATGGCGCGAGCAAGTTGTTTGACGAACGGGCGCTCCGGCAAACGGAAGCTGTGCGGCTCGCTGGTCCCTTCGTTGTTGGCCTCGTCACGAGCCACGAGCGTCATCGTGACCTCGGCGCCGGCCCAAGGGTGATCGCTTAGGTCCTTGGTGGTCTGACCGGCGCCGTTCTTGACCCGCGCTTGCGGGAGCACCAGCTGCATGTCGGGCGGATCGAAAAGTGGGCGCGGCGCATTGTCGGCCTTCGCGCCGGCGTCCTTAAGCGCGAACAATGCCTTAGCTTCCACGACGCCGTAATCGTCTTCCATCTTGTAGTTGAGCTGGAGCGATCCGCTCGCCTGGGGCTCCGGATCCTTGGTGAGCGCGATCACCGGCGGCTTATCCGGTATCGCGTTGAACGCATAGGTGAGATCTTCGTCGCTCAAGCCGCGCACCATGGCCGTGCCGCGGTCGCTGATGACGTAGCGGTGTTCCTCGGTGCCGGACGGCGCCTGCGGCCGCTGCTCGGCGGGGACTTCGGCCACCCCACCGGTCGTCGCCACGTCGAACTGGACCTTGCCGCTGGAGCGAATCACCAAAACGCTGCCGGCCGGAACCGACACGGCCGTGTCCGACGCTTGGGCGCGTTCGCCCGCCCGCAGGCCGGGCAGAATAACAGGCGGCTTTGCGGTGTAAGTCGGCGGCGACACCCAAGCATCGAGCCGGAAATTCGCCGGGATCACGACGCCATGCCAGTCGAAGGCCGCCGCAATGCGCCGGAAGCGGTCGCCCCCCGCCGCAATGAAGGTCGTCACCACCAGCATCAGCACCAGGGCGCGTGCGGCGATCGGATCACGCAGGTCGAGGCGCGGCGCCGGACGGCCGGCCTTAAGCGTGCGCGCCGCCAACAGCGCGCGCTCGACATGGGCTCGCCACAGAGCCGCCGAAGAAGGGTCGGACTTCGGGGTCGCAAGTTCATCGCCGATCGTGGTCGCCGGACGGTGGGGGAGGCCGGCATTGCGGTCGAGCCTGCGCAACCCGTCATAGCGGGAGGGAAACCGCACCCAAACGAACGGCGCACACGCAGCCGCGGCCAGCGCAAAGAATCCGCACAGGGCAATGGCGCGTCCGATCGGCGGCAGCCACAACCACAGACCGAGCCACGAGACAGCCAGGAAAATTCCGATCGCGGTTGCCAGCGCCGCAATCGGCGGCCATAGCCGCTCCCAGAAGATGGTCCATCGTGCCCGACGGAGCACGCGCTCCAGGACACCACCTGCATTCGGCAGGCGCGACGCATTGTGGACGTTGCTGGCCTCGGTCACCGGAACGTCTCCCAGAATCTTACAGCTGCCGTGTATCCTCACACAGAACAACGGCAACAGGAAGACTAATTATAGCACAGCTACGGGTAAAGTTCCTGCAATGAACAAGCAGACAATGGCGTTGCCGATCCGGATCAACCGGGCAATCTCCTGAAAGTTCACACCTGCCTGATAGTTAGAACTCCTTCCAGTCCGGCATGCGATCGCGGCTAATCAGCTCTGCGACCTCGATGCGGGGCCGTACAACCGCAAAACGGTCGCCACTTACCATAATTTCAGGGACGAGCGGCCGGGTATTGTAGGTCCCGGCCTGTACCGCCCCGTAGGCGCCGGCCGTCATCACGGCGAGGAGATCGCCAGGCTCCGGCTCGACCAGTTCGCGGTCCAGCCCGAGGAAATCCCCGGATTCGCACACTGGCCCGACCACATCGGCGATGATGCGCGAAGCACCCCTTGTCGGCTCCCTGACCGGGATAATGTCGTGATGGGCTTCGTAGAGAGTGGGCCTGATGAGATCGTTCATCGCGGCGTCGACGATGATGAAGGTCTTGGTCTCGCCGCGCTTTACGTAGAGGACGCGCGTTACCATGATTCCGGCGTTCCCCACAATCAAGCGCCCCGGCTCGAAAATAAGGGTACAATTGAGCGACCGCGTCGCCCGCTTGACCACCTGCGCATACTCGGCCGGATCCGGCGGCGGGCTGTTGTCGTGGCGATATGGAATGCCGAGGCCGCCGCCCAGATCGACGTGCTCAATCTCGTGTCCGTCGGCACGAAGCGTGCGTACGAACTGAGATAGCAGCGCAAAGGCGTCGTCGAAGGGTTGCAGCTGCGTGATCTGGCTGCCGATATGCATGTCGACACCCGTGACGCGTACGCCAGGCAGCTTGGCCGCATGAGCGTAGACCTCGCGGGCGCGGCTGATCGGAATGCCAAATTTGTTTTCCGATTTGCCGGTCGCGATCTTGGCGTGGGTTCTCGCGTCCACATCCGGATTGACGCGCAGCGATACGGGGGCGCGGCGGCCCTTGCGGGCCGCCACGGCGGACAGCAATTCCAGTTCGGGTTCGGATTCAACGTTGATGCAGAGGATGTCCGTATCGACTGCGGCTGCAAGCTCGCCCTCGGTCTTGCCGATGCCCGAGAAGACGATCTTGTCCGGCGCAATGCCCGCCGCAAGCGCCTGGGCCAATTCTCCGCCCGAGACCACGTCCGCTCCGGCGCCGAGCCTCGCCAGCGTTGCGACCACCGCCTGGTTGGAATTCGCCTTCAT
>JASHYD010000011.1 GCA_030043175.1 Xanthobacteraceae bacterium
CATGCAGGGAAAGGCAAGGGGAAGATGGTGCCTATGTTCGGCGCAAGACCTTGCCTTTGATCGACCATTGGGTGCCGGGGCGCCCAATTTGTGGTCGCGAACCACCGTTATCTTATACGACGCTGGCTTACCTTCCATGGTATCCACTTGACGACGTTGCTATGATCCGGTCTGTGATGCCACGACGCGAACAGACCGCTCGCTCTGCGTAGTCAGCCAAGCTTATCGGAGCGGCAGCGTTATACGCGCGGATTTTAATCATGACACCCCGCAAACTCAGGCGGGAGCGGAACTGGTCTCTCAGCCACCGGTGCCTGTTTGTTCTTTAAGCAGTGGTAACACTATGATGATAGGCGGAACCCGAAAGTCTTGCTAGCGGCTTTTTGCCAGACCGCGGCGAAAGGGCACCGGCCCAGGAAAGCCACCTGAGAAAGTCTTACCCGTCCTAGAATTGTCAACGGCTAGCGCCGAACGCGCCGCGCAAAAAAAGGCCAATCTCGTGCGACGGAAGTGCGATCAACTGCCGCCTATTGCAAACCGCCAATCTGACGATCCAAACTGCAAGGGCAAGTGATGGGGCCGCGGAAGAAATATCGCCAGTTCGCTTTTTTGGACAAAGCGTACGTGAAAGCGATGCTGGAGTCGCTCCCCAGCTTGCGCGCATTTGCGATCCTCGTTGTGCGGAAACGTCGAGCACGCCGATGACCTGGTGCAGGAGACGTTGCTACATGCGGCGGCCAATATGGAGTTCTTTCAACACGGTACAAACATGTCTGCTTGGTTGTTCACCATCATGCGTGATCTATTCCGCTCGGAATATCGCAAATAACGGCTCGAGGTTGAGGACGTCACGCGCGATGGCCGGCCGTACCAAACTCAGCAAAGCCCGGTAACAAGTCTCTCGCCAGATGCCTGTTCCGAGGGACTGCCCTCCTTCGCGAAGAAAAACCTCCGGGTTGCCCCTCCGGTTCGAAAACGGATTGGTCCCAAACCGGTACGGCCACAAACTGCATCCAACCGCCGTGCACCGGTCAATCTCACTCGGCTGGCAGCAGCACTCCAGACACTTCTCGCGGATCAGGTCGAGCGGCGGCGCAGGCGGATGAACCCGCTCCAGCAAGACTCGTTTAAGCATTTACGGGTCGCCGACCTCGACTGCGATGTCAGCACTATCCGCTCGGCAAGCGCGGCAGCGCAAACCCACGCTCAGGCAAATCCCAGAACACGGGTGAGACTCGCCGCGGCCGCAAGGCCCCCCAGATCGAAAAAACGCATAGGCGACCCCTGCCGGCAAGGGCACGGTTTGCTTTTCAATCGCGGTTACGTTCTGCGGGACGACCACTTCAGGACGAAGGCCATAGCCCGCCCGCCCGACATCCGCAGCGAACCTAGCCCCAAGTTCAACAATGCCAGCGATGAGCGCTCGAGAGGTAGCGCTGGCTTCTAGTTTAGCGATGCCGTCGCTCGCTTTTCGACAAAGTAACGCGACAAAAGTGTGCGGAATTCGTGTCGAGCCAAGCGCTTTGAAGCGTCAGCGTTAAATTATTAAATTGGTGAGGCATCATGCCCTCCTCATCCTGCAGGCGGGAGCGCGCGCCTCTCTCAGCCACCGGCGCCCGGTTGGCCTTTGCCGGTGATGACGTGAAAGCTAGGACGATCCAACATACCCCGCAAGGCAAGGCCCGTCATTTGTCCACCGCACTAATGGGAAAGGCCTTCCCGAGCCGGGCGCCAGGCCCACCCGCGGCTACCACCACACAAAAGTTTTTTTGGGGGGGACGAGGTGGGGGAGCCCCGACCCGCACGCTGGTCGGTCCATCGGGCGCGCGCGTGGGGCGCACGCGAGTGGCACTCCCTCCCCGGCCGAGTTGCCGGCCGATCGACGAAGGCCGCTTCGCGGCTTGATGACACGGCGAGCAAGGCTGCCGATGGCCGATCGCCAGGTGCGCGTACCTCCCGACTATTCCAGGAAGCGAGATTGATGTCCAAAACTCCTCCCCGTCCCTGAGTCATCCGCCGGCTGCGGCTGCATTCTGAGCGCCGCGGCCATATCAAGGCGATCGCCGCGATGGGCGAAGTCGACTATTACCACCTCCGCAAAATCATACGCGAAGGCAAAATAACGGAGCGGATGCAGACCCTGCTGTCCGAACTGCTGCAGAAGCTCGACAATCGCGAAGTGCTGGTGCAGCAGAACATGCCGAGCATGGCCAACGGCGAAAACGTCAATAAAATGCTGATCGAAGAGCGGCCTCCCGGCGCCCCTTTGTTTCAGCGCCGCATCGCCCGCGCCAATGAATACTGCCGCTGGGCGCGCTGTATCGCGTGCGGCGGTGCGGATTTCTCACCTGCGACGCACTCGCTCGTGCAAGCCAAGCCATCACCTATTACGCCTGCGACGGCTGCGTCGACGCCCCGGATCGCGTCATCGAGCTCGCACCGGTGCTGAGTGCTGAGCCTCAGGCGAAATAACGGGCCTGATCGCACTCTGCACTTGCATCCTCCTGCCCCTGTGACACATTGACGTTGGACTACGTTGGCAGCACGTCCGGTGTACCCCAGAGAGCTGCCAACCTTGCGCCGCTATCAAAGTGGCGGCTCTGGGCCACAACCGGAAAACATTGGGAGGGCGCAAATGAGGGCACGCACACGTCGCACCGAGCGGTTTGTCCTTGCTGGTTTTGTCGCGGGCGCCACGCTGGCGCTGTGTTGCTCGGCTCCAGCCGCGGAAACCACCTATCAGCGCCTGCTCAACGCTGCCGTCGAACCGCAGAACTGGCTGATGCGCATGGGCAACTACAGCAATTGGAACAATTCGGCGCTCAAGCTCATCAGCCGCGACAATGTCGCCAATCTCAAGGTCAAATTCATGGCCTCGCTCGGCGATCCCAACCGTCCCAACCGGGCCACCCAGTATTTCACGCCGCTCGTCGAAGACGGCTTCATGTATGTCGGCAACCAGTGGCACCAATACTGGAAGTTCGACGTGAGGGACGAGACGCCGAAGCTGGTCTGGAAGTATGACGCCAAGGTGCA
>JASHYD010000193.1 GCA_030043175.1 Xanthobacteraceae bacterium
CAGCAGCCGGTGCCAACGGTAGCGTTTGTCAACGCCAGGTCGGCCGCTGCCTCGCAGCGCGCTGTGGGTGCATTCCGCAGGGGCCTCGGCGAAACTGGATACGTCGAGGACCGAAATGTAACAGTAGAGTACCACTGGCTGGACTCACGATCGGCATGGAGACGCACTTTGGGCGCGCAGCAATCAACGCGGGAGAATGGCTTACGCTAGCGTGGATTACCACGGAACGAAATTTGCCTGACAACCAACGCACTTGGAGGACTCGTTTGACTCAATCGCAATGCTGCGTTCGTCAGCCAAAATGGTGCACTGATAGTGGATTTGCGCTACTGCTCTTTGTCCGTTGCCTGAATCTCTGTCATTCGCCAATCCAGGTGATCGATACAAGAAACGCCTGGTAAATGCGGATTTCTTGCCACTATCAGGTTTTTGATGGTTCTCACGCGAGATGTCCTGTGTGCCATTTGACATCGCTCCAGTGGAGCTGTCGGAACGCCGATTCGGCTACGAGGTGGAACGACGTTCGCATTTTGATTCATGTTCGTTCACCCGGAGATTCACTTACGTTCTTTCACTTTCAGGCCAATTCCGCTACGTGGAGATCCAGGCTAGGGCTTATCGGGCTACTTGGATTTCTAGTTTGGTCGGTCGGTATCGGGATCTTATTTCTTATATACGGGCACTGTCCTAAGTCCGATCATACAAACTCCTCCGTTTCGCCTCGTCGCAATGGTCGGATCGGAGATTTCACCACGAGTCGTAATCGCGCAGCGAAGTAAGTTCCGCGCGACTGGCGGCGATCCACTCCGGATAACCCATCGCAGCCCAACGGTTGAGTTGGAAATTCACGCTGACACCGGGAGCTCATACCAGCCGACATAGAGTGTTTTGGGGGCGGTCGCGCGGCGGCGCTACTGCCGTTCCGGCGTCGGACCCGACGGCGGACTCAATCACGCGTACACGGTGATTTTGACGGCACGCCGAACGCGCCAGCCTTAAAGGCACCATGGACTTGCTTGACATTAGTAACCAACCGGTTACGATAACCCAATGGTTACATTAAACCGCAAGCGCCATGAGGCGGTCTTTCGGGCAATCGCGGATCCGACGCGGCGCAAGATTCTCGGAATGCTACGCGGCCGCCCCTACAGCGTCGGCGAGATCGCCGCAAACTTCCGCTCCAGTCGGCCGGCGATTTCCAAGCACCTGCGCATGCTGCGTGCAGTCGGTCTGGTCGCCACGACGCAGAGGGGCACCGTACGAATCTGCGCGCTCAATGCCGAGCCGCTGCGCGCGGTGAGCGATTGGGTTAGCGACTACGAGGCATACTGGGGCAACACCTTGCAAAGCCTGAAACGCTATGTCGAGGACGAGCGATGACGCCAATTGGTGCGGACGAAACCGTCATTCAGGAAATAACCATCAAAGCTCCAGCCAGGCGAATATTTGAGGCGCTGACCAATCCTGAGCAGCGCAAGACGTGGTGGGGCTCCGAAGGTCGTTTTCACACCACGCACGTTGAATCCGATCTGCGGGTTGGTGGCAAATGGAGGATGAGCGGCACCGGCTTCGGTAGGCCTTTCACCCTCAAAGGAGAATATCAAACGATCGAGCCGCCTCACGTGCTCGCCTTCACCTGGCTGCCAGACTGGCAGCAAAATCCAACGGAAACGCTTGTGCGCTTCGATCTGACTGAAAAGGACGAGTTCACAACCGTTCGCCTGACGCATTCGGGTCTCACGCCTGAAGGCTTGCAGGCGCATAAAGGCTGGCCGCAAATTCTCGTGTGGCTACGGGGTTACGTCGAGCATTAAAAAAGTGCAACGCCTTGCCCGTGTTCCAGCCTTCATGGACTAGCGACTAGCGTTATGGAAGGGGTCATGCCAGTTGCACCGCCAACAACAGTAAACGTCCGCTACATGGTCCACGACGACGATGCTGCAATCGCGTGGTATACGAAACAACTCGGCTTCACTGTTCTCTCAAACGCCGCACCGGCGTTCGCAGACGTCACGCTTGGATCGCTGCGGTTATTGCTGAGCGGACCGACCAGCTCAGCCGGGCGGCCCATGCCTGATGGCGCTCGCCCCGAAGCTGGTGGCTGGAAACGTCCATCTTATCGTGGATGATCTTCAGGGCGAGGTCGCACGGTTGCGTGCCGCCGGCGCGCAGTTCCGCAACGACATTGTGAACGGACCGGGCGGCACGCAAATTCTTCTGAGAGATCCTTCCGAGAACCTGGTGGAGCTGTTTCAGCCGGCCCCCACCAATAGCACGACGCTACCAAGTCGCCCGAAATCGGTACAATCAACCACCGCCTAAAACGCACGGGCGGCCGGATGCGTGGTGGGAGATTGGTTCGCAGTCGACAGCGTCGACATTGCAGGCTGCGATTGCGACTGCGCGACTTGGCGGCGGGTGTGGGGGACGGCTCCGGCGACGGCGCTGCTGACTTCGCGCGCGCTGCTGGCGCCCCGCCGTGGCGCCTGCTTGGGCGCGGGTGCCACCAAGCAGATCGGCCCAGGTGAGCGCCATTAATTCGAGGACGCTGCCGATGAGACGAGGTGACGTCCGCTGACCCCGATGAATTTGAGGCCTTTGCCCCTGCTTTCGTCGACGGGGCTGCCGTCGCGCTCGGCTTTGGTACGGGCGTCGCTAATGGCGATCTGCCGTGGACCCAGCTCGGACTGTGCCGCGTGACGCCGGCATCCGCAGTTGCACCGATTGGCGGGTTGTTGCGACTACACGCGGCAGCCGCGGGAATCAAAAATCCCCGATTCGACCTGATAGGCAGCGCCGATTGTGCTCGTCGCCTGGCACAACCGTTGGCTTGGCGCAGCGGCTTTGTACGTTGCTTGCCAACATGTGTCTTCAAAGCAACACTTTGCGTCCACCGCAAGGTTTTACGTCATTATGTCATCCAGCTGTCATGGCGGCATTTCTAAGATCGGCCCGTGATCACTGGGGGGGCCTCGGTCCTCGAGCGCCCGCATATTTGAGGACTGCGCGATGACTATTGCGTCGACCAGAAGGAAACTGCCCATTTTAATGTTCGGCGCGACGATGGTAGCCGGGGGCGCCGGGGCGGTGTATGCGGCGGACGTGGACACGATGGTGACAAAGGCGCCGGTCCTGAAGGCGGCGCCCGCACCGACGACCTGCAGCGACATTGCGAGCTTCTTCCTGACGGATTGCCAGCTCTCCTGGTATGGTGTGCGGTTCTACGGCACGATCGACGTCGGCGCTGGCTACCAGACCAATGGCGCTCCGCTTGACAAGTTCTTCCCCACCGGCGCGTCGTACTTCATCCAAAAGATGAACCGGCAGGCGATGTGGGGCCTCGCGCCCAATGCGCTCAGCCAGTCGAACGTCGGCGTCCAGATCACCGAACCGCTCGGCGGTGCCGGCTGGAAGTTCGTTGGCCAGTTCGATTTCGGCTTCGATCCCTTTACGGGGCAGTTCGCCAGCGGCCCGGGTTCGCTGGTGGACCAATTTGGCAAGCCGGTCAACCAGCAGACCACTGCCGCCGATTCCGGCCGCAACGGTACGTGGTACAACGGCCAGCTCTTCGCCGGCGTCAGCAACGACACATATGGCACTCTGACGGCTGGCCGTCAGAACTCGCTCACCCTGGACGGCGTCCTCGCGTACGACCCGATGGGCGGCGCCTACGCCTTCTCGCCGATCGGCTTCTCTGGAAAGGTCCCGGGCGGCGGCAACACGGAAGACACCCGGTATAACGAATCGGTGAAATACCGCGTCAACATCAGTAACTTCCGGTTTGGGGCGATCGTCGAATATGGCGGCGCCGACCTCGGCAACGGCGCGGGGCAGGCGTTCGAGGCTTCGGGTGGCGGCGACTTCCAGGTCGGCCCCGGCATCTTCTCGTTCGACGCCATCGGCGGCTACATGAAGGACGCGGTGAACCTCGGCCTGGGCAACAATCCTGCGCTCGGTCCTGCACCGCCGTCGGGGACCAATAACGCCCTTTCGGCGACGATTTCCAACAACACGAACGTGATGTTGCTTGCGAAATACACCGTCGACAAGCTCAAGCTGTACGCGGGCTATGAGTGGGTCCACTACGCTCCGAGCGACGATTTCGCCAGTTTCCGCACGGATTTCACCGTTTTGGACAACGCGAATACGGGGTTCAACCCTGTCACGGTCTTCGCCAATCAACAGGACCAGATCTTCCACGTGTTCTGGGCCGGCGCGAAATACTCCATCACCGCCTCGCTGGATGTCATTGGCGCATATTACGAATACCTTCAGAGCAACGCGGCCAACGCGGTCTCGGCTGGCTGCTTCACCAAGGGCTTGACCGCCAGCTCGTCATGCTCCGGCACGATGAACGCGGCCTCCGTCGTGCTCGACTGGCGGTTCGCGCCGAAGTGGGACACCTACATCGGCACGTTCTGGTCGGAGACGAGCGGCGGCCTGAATGCCGGCTTTCTCGCCCGCGACAATATCGCCACCACGGGCGGCGTCCGCTTCCGCTTCTGAGCCGCTCGTCAAATCACTTTTGCAGTGGGAAGTCGCCGGGCTCGTGTCCCGGCGGCTGGTTTTGGGAGGAGTGCTGCCAACGATCGTTGCGATTCCAAGGTGGACAAGGACATGCCAGGATCGCGCGAGTATGATCCACCGGAGCATGAGGGCACCATCTTCGGGCTATCCGACACCAAACGTAGTCCTAAAATCGCCCGGATCAATCAGCGAAAGCCGCGTCTCGAACTGCTGCTGGCCACCGCTCGCGCTGTCGCGGAGTTCGATGTGCTGATGAGGGTGTTGCGTTTGTGGTGTTTGTGGTGTGGCATCCATGACGCGACGGTGCACAGCCCTTGTCCGCGACTGCTTCTAGCGGTGTGACGTTCATCACAGGAACTTATGGGTCTAGAGGTTCCGAACGGCATCCCCAGGGCTCGGGCCCCCACTCCTGTGCAGAAACCTCCGCTCGCTGGCGCGAAGTTGAAAGTCACTCACTCAGAATTGCCGCTGAGAAATGCCGAGGAGACGCCCATTCGTCCGCCACCCTTGGCTGCCGATCTTCCATTACATGCCCCACGCATCCAACGCTGCCAACGCACCCTGCGGGTCCTGCTTCAATCTGAAGACCGGCTGCTTGGACAAGCTTTCCGCCTCGGCAATGACTGATAGGCTCGGCGGGCTGGCTCTGTCGAGAGCAAGCCTGATGCGGTCGAATGTAGCCCTGTCGTAGGACGGCTTGCGTCCCAGGTATGCGTTGGGCTGCGCTCGGCGCTTATGGTCGATGCCAGCGCGTTGGGCAGACTTGGTTGCCTCAGCCTGTGCCTGCGCCGTGGCTGCCATGAACGCGATGAGCGCGTCGCGGACGGCCTGTCGCATCGGGTCCGTGGTTGCCATCGAACGTCATGCCGTTGATGACCGTCTTGACGATGACTCCGCGGCGCATGAACTCCCGGATCGTGTCCACCACGTCGGTGTAGTTACGCCCAAGGCGGTCAACCCAGCGCACGACCAGCGTGTCGCCAGTGCGCAGCATGTCGAACAGGCGCTTGCCTCGGGACGTTCGGCGAGCCTTGTTGCTCATGCCGCTGATACCTTCGTCGGCGACCACCTTATCGATTTTGAATCCGGCTCGCTCAGCCTGGGTGCGTTGGTGGGCAGTGGTCTGTTCACTGGTGGATACACGGGCGTAGAAGACGATCATAACGCAGAACTCCGTAACGCAGACGCAACCCGGCAACCCGTGCCGTTGGGCAGCATCTAACCCGTGCGTTACGGCTATGACGATGAGTCACGTTGACTCGGTAGGGCTTACTCCAACGGGACAGCGAGGCTGGGGGAGACCTTTTGACCAATACGTTTTTCGCCTATGAATTACCAATTTGTTTCAGAGTTATTCGACGGCCGAGATGGACGTAAGCGGTCTTTCTTCATCTTTCCGCACCTCAGTCTCAGATGGACAGATTTTCTCTCGCGAAAACCATGAAGGAGGTGACGCGCCGCACCGATGCATGCTGGCGGCCGGCAGAGGGCGTCCAGCATCAGTTTGCGGGAGCCCCGTTCGGCTCAGCCTATGTATGCATTTCGCCTGGCGAGCAGGGAGAGTTCGCTTCATCGAATCACAACCGGCTGCATCTCTGCGGCGCCGAGCCGGGGCTTACGGCCGACGGAATGGCGGGCCTCCAGAAGCTCTTCGCCGACGCTGGCATTGGACGTTATTTCGTTTGGATAAGCCCCGGGCCGGACATCGAGGTGGTGCGTCGCTGGCTGGCGGACGCCGGCCTTACGCGACGGCCCTACGTCCGTTATTTGACGCTCGCACAGGAGGCACGGGAGACGGTGCCAGCCGCAACGGGGTTCGACGTCCGCGAAGTCGATGCGCAAGAGGTGGAGCGCCTTTCGGGAAAGCTCGACGGTGTTATCTGGCCGGAGTATCTGCGCTCGCTCGGTGCACCCGGCGTCCATCACTTCATGGCTTTTGAGGGGGAGCGGCCGGTGGCCAGTGCGATGCTGTGCGCACTCAAGGGATTGGGCTACTTGAGCATGGCGCTGACAGCCGAGCCGTTCCGCCGTCGCGGCGCCCAGAGCGCGTTAATCGCCGAGCGGATGAGAACAGCGGTGGCGGTCGGATGCGAGATCGTAGTCTCGGAAACGTTGTCGATCCTGGAGCATTCGCTGGGCAACCTGCGAAAGGCGGGTTTCGAGGTGGCCTACGAGGACGAGGTGTATGGCCTGTTCGCGGACAATGAGCCGAGAGCCATTAGCCGACACCGGACCGAGCCGTTGTCATGACGCCTGCCTAATGGAAATCTCGGAGGTGAACATTCGACAACGAGTGGGTTTTTGAGGTCTTCGAAGAACACACCAGCTTCTTCACCAAAAGGATGTTCGGCGGGGCTGGCCGTCTACTGTTTGGGCGCATGATGATGGTCTTGGTCCAACCAACCAAGACTGGCCGATGGAAATGGCATGGCGTGCTGATCTACACG
>JASHYD010000012.1 GCA_030043175.1 Xanthobacteraceae bacterium
GGCATTTATGTCATAGACGTTGAAGGGGGCAATGCCACGCTTTTGGTCGCGCCCTCCGGCGAGTCTTTGCTGATCGACACCGGCAATGATGCGCCAGAAGCGGCGATCCGGGACTCCGAACGAATCATCGCAGCAGCGAAGGATGCCCGGCTGACCCAGATCGACAACTTGATCATCACCCACTGGCACGGCGATCATTATGGCGGCTTAGTGGAACTCGCAAAGCGGATCCCGATTCGGCATTTCATCGATCACGGACCAAACGTCCAGCCGGCGCCCGCGGTCGACGAATTCCTGGCGAATGTTTATCCCCAGCTCTACGCGAACGCCAAGCATACGGTCGCCAAACCAGGCGACAAGATCGCGGTTGCCGGCCTCAATGTGCAAGTCGTGGCGTCCGGCGGCGAGACGATCAAAACGGCACTGGCGGGCGCGGGTGCTCCCAACCCCTATTGCGCGAGCTTCAAGCCCGGACCGAGCAACGCGGAGGACCCGATGTCGGTCGGCGTCTACGTCACGTTCGGAAAATTCCGCACCATCCATTTGGGCGATCTGACTAAAAACAAGGAATTCGAGCTGATGTGTCCGAACAATCGCATCGGCGCGATCGACCTGTTCCTCGGGCTGCATCACGGGCAGAACACCTCGAATTCGGAAGTCATGATTCACGCCACTCATCCCCGCGTGGCCATCATGAACAACGGCACGCGCAAGGGTGGCGAGCCCGACACAATGCAGGTCCTACACACCTCGCCCGGTTTGGAAGACCTATGGCAGATGCACTTTTCCCAGCTGAGCGGCCAGGAATACACCGTGCCGGGAATGTTCATCGCCAATCTGCTGGACCAGCCATCTGCCGCAATGCCGGTAGCGCCGATTGCGGCGCCGCAGCCCGGACCCAACGTGGCACCGCCGCCGGCCCACAATGGACCGGCCTTTTGGATCAAGGTGACGGCGCAATCCGACGGGACATTCACTGTGACCAATACGCGAAACGGTTTTAGCAAAACTTATAGGCCCGATGCCGGATCGAACTGACGCCACAGATCCGCGACCATTGGCTTGCCTCTTGCTAATGACCCGCTCGCCAATCTCTTTCTGATCCGCGGGCGCGCGCCGTCATGCGTGCCCGTCGCGTGTAATGTGACGTCCTCTCCATCCAACCTGGCGGCGTGGATGGAGCTTCCTTCTCCAAGCGTCTGACGTCGCAGACGATGTTACGCGCGGCGTTAAGGTCGCGATCATGAACAGCGCCGCACTCGTCACACGTCCATTCTCTTATTTCGAGACCTTTCAACCCTTTCGGGCCGCCGACGCATCCGCATTCGCAACAGGTCTGAGTGCTTAGGTGCTCGGAGGTATCCCCCAAACGTCGCCACGCGCGCAATCGCTTTATACCGCAGCATGTTGCGAGACATCCCGTGCTGGCTTCAGCCGATGACTTGCCGTTCGTTGCCTCAATCCAGCGGCCCGATACATTGCCCACGCAGATAAGCGCGAAGGCGTCGGCGATCTTCGTTGTTTCCTTGTGCAGGAAGTCCTTTCTGCTGTTCGTGATCTTGGCGTGGATAGCCTACGTGCGGCGCTTCTTACCGGACCGTTGGGCGCAAGCGAGTGCGTTCTCGTGCGTCGCGAACCTCCGGGAATTCTCGACCTTGGCTCCCGTCGAGAGTGTCATGCCCTCCTTGAGGCCGAGATCAATGCCGACCTCGGCATTCTTCCCTAAGGGCTTCGGTTGGTATTCGGCCACAAGATTGCAATACCAACGCCCGCGCGTCATCTGGTGCGGCGGAGCCCCGTTGTCGATCATCTTGAGCCGCTTTCACCGCCAGGCAAGCCCAAGCGCTCTGGCGAGCACTAGGCGACGAACCGGTAGGGTTGGGGCAGATCGTTGCGCGGCGGGCTCGATGTCTGCGCGAGCGCCGAGGTAACGCAGGCGGATGTCACGAGGGCTTGGATGAGTGTCGATCGCCTTCCCCCGGGTATTCATTGTTTGGATTAAGTATACCATGCTGTGCATTCGACGGAGGTCCCGCCGACTCGAAGCCTCGTGCGTGTGAACGAGACTTTAGTGCAACGGAAGCCCGCGTGAAAGAAGACGACACACCATGAACACGCTCCAGAGCCGTGCCATCGCACTTCTTCTTGCGCTCCCAACCGGTATTTCGGCAACAGCGCTCGCGCTGAAATTTCGGCTTTTGCGCGCTCCGGCCTCCCCGGCTCGCTGGGGAGGGTTGTGGAGGGGGACGTCGTCGCCACGCGCTTCTGGCGCCAGTCCCCTCTCTAACCTTCCCCGGCAAACGGCCGAGCGCATCGCAAGTGGCCTCGCTTCTCTCTGCCTGGTTTCGCTGTCCCTTCTCGCGCTCACCTTCGCCTCCCCCGCGCTGGCGGAGAAAGGCAAGCTGCTGGAGCGTTTGACGCCCGAGGTGATGGCGGTGGTCTATCCGGGTGCCGAGCGGCTCGGGCCGGAGGAGGGCTCGCCGCCGGCAATCGCGGTCTACCGGGGCGACACGATCGTGGCCTACATCTTTTCGACCCTCGATATCATCGCAGCGCCCGGCTATTCCGTGATCCCTTTCGACGTCATTGCCGGCGTCGAACCGAACGGCCGCATCACGGGCGCGAAGGTCGTGTTTCATCGCGAGCCCTACGTCTACCACGACGCCGTACGCCAGCCCCAGCTCGACAGATTTCTCGAGGCGGAGGCAGGAGTGCCGCTAAATGGCAGCCCGTCCCAGTTGCCGCCGAATTTCGTGGCCCAGGCCACCATCACGGCGCGCCTAATGCGCGCGGCGGTCCACGACACGGCCAGGATGGTGCTGCATACACGTCTCGGCCGTCAGGTCGTCACCATGCCGACCCTCGATGTTGAACGCTTCGAGCTGAAGTCCTGGAACGAGTTGATCGCCGAGGGTTCGGTGGCGCGGCTGCGCGTCACGTCCGGCGAGGTTGCGGCTGCCTTTGCCAAGGCAGGCGCCGCGGGCGCGACGCCGGAGGTGCCGCTCGGCAAGCCCGATGATCTCTACAGCGAGGTGTTCTTCGGGTTGCTCACGCCGGCCGCGATCGGCGGCAACTTGCTTGGCGTGCGCAATTTCGAGGAATACCGAGAACGCATACCGCAAGGCCGTCACGTGCTCTTCTTCGCATCTAACGGGCCCTATGACTTTCACGGCACCAATCACTGGTGGAAAGAGCACAGCTACCGCTTCGACCGCATCCGCATTGTCCAGGACGGACACGCGATCGGGTTTGTCCATGAGGATTATCGGAAGCTTTTGACCGGTGCTGCCGACGGCATCCAGTCGCAGCAGGAAGCCGGTCTGTTCACGCTGCCCGCCAACGTGGCGTTTGATCCCGTCAAGCCTTGGCGGCTGGAGCTTCTGGTCAACGCCCTCGAGCCGAACCCTGTCACGGTCGCGTTCCCACTCGAATACAGGCTTCCGGCCGCTCATATTCTGATGCCGGACGAGCCCGTTGTCGCGGCCTGGGTTGAAGCTTGGCGCGACGCCAGGTTGAATGTCGCGGTCCTCGCCGCGCTTCTTACCGCGCTGACGGCGATCTTCGTGTTCCAGGCGCAGCTTTCACGCTCCCGCCTCGCCCACCGCCTAGTGCGTGTCGGCTTTCTGTCGGTGGTGCTGGTGTGGCTTGGCTGGATTGCCGGAGCACAGCTTTCGATCGTTAACCTCATAAACTACGTGCAGGCGCCGTTCCGAGGCTTCGGCATCGGCTTCTACCTCACCGAGCCCCTGATGGTGATGATCGCCGGCTACACGCTGGTTTCCGTCGTGCTGATCGGGCGCGGCGTATTCTGCGGCTGGCTGTGCCCGTTCGGTGCCCTGCAAGAACTCCTGGCACAGGCCTCGCGCGCTCTCGGCGTGCCGCAATGGAGCCCGTCGGCTGCGCTCGAGAAGCGCCTGTGGACGGGAAAGTACATCGTGGGTGCGGCGGTGCTCCTCCTGGTGTTGAGTGGTCTCGACGGATCGGGCGTCAGCACCGAGATCGAGCCGTTCAAGACCGCGATCACCTCGAAGTTCACCCGGGCGTGGCCCTACGTGACTTATGCGGGGGTGCTGCTTGGGATCGGGTTGTTCTTTGAACGTGCTTATTGTCGCTTCCTGTGTCCGCTTGGCGGCGTGCTGGCGGCCCTCGACCGGCTGCACCTGATCAACCTTCTCAAGCGGCGCCCTGAATGCGGCAATCCTTGCCATTTGTGTGAACGCTCGTGTCCGGTGCGGGCGATCGAACCAACCGGAAAGATCATCATGGCGGAATGTTTTCAGTGCCTGGATTGTCAGGTCGAATATTACGACGACAAGCGCTGTCCGCCGCTGGTGCAGGCCGCCAGACGGCGCGAGGAGGCGAGGTCGATCGTTCCCATCGCCGCGATGGCGAAGGATGGTACCCCATCCCATGCCTGAAGGCAGTACGGTGCCGTTGCAGCCGGCGAAATCCCGACCTCGTTATGTAGATTACAGTCAGCTGGTGCTGCCGGATGGCATGCGCACGGCGGCTTTCGGCAACGGCCTGGCGGTTGAGGCGCGAACAACCGGCCGAGCTTGCGGCCTAGTGTGATCGACGATTGCCTTGCTCGGCCCGTTCGGAAATCGCAAACACAAGAGAGTTGCAGCGCTCCTGAATTTCCAGGAACCGGACGCGGTCTTGTTCCCATTGCTCGGGCGTCGAAGCC
>JASHYD010000194.1 GCA_030043175.1 Xanthobacteraceae bacterium
CAACGAACGGTTTATGCGGCAAAGCGCGATTAATATCCGCGCGGCGGAGGCCGATCGGGGAGCGCTCGACGAGCAAGGCTATTCCTGCATCTATGTTGCCGTCGATGGAGCTCTTGCTGGTTTGATGCCCTACGCGGACAAAATACGGCCGGAGAGCCGGGCCGTTATCCGACGCCTGCATGAGATCGGGATAAAAAACAGCGTCATGTTGACCGGCGACAATGCGGTCGTGGCGCGGGCGGTTGGCAAACGTCTCGGTCTCTCGCGTCAATTCGCCGAAATGCTGCCCGCGGACAAGGCGGCGGTAATCCAGGATTTCCAGCGCAACGGCAACGTCGTCGCCATGGTCGGCGACGGCATCAACGACTCGCCGGCCTTGAGCTTTGCGGATGTCGGCATTGCCATGAAGCACGGCGCCGAGGTCGCTCGCGAATCCGCGGACGTGGTGTTGATGGAAGATTCGCTGTGGAAACTCGTCAAGGCGGTCGAAATCTCGCGCGGCGCCGTTAGCCTCGTCCACCAGAATTATGCGATTGTCGCCGGGCTGAATACGCTGGCGCTGGGGCTTGCGCTGCCCGGCGGCCTGATCAGTCCGTCCGTTACGGCGTTGATCAGCAACGGTTCGGCGATCGTCGCGAGCATCAACGGCATTCGCCCGATCCTGCGTTACCAATGAGCCTGATCGAACCAACGGCTACGCTTCCACCAACCCACAAGGAAGCGCTGCGGCGCGCCGTCCACCAGCTGGAAGGTCGGGATTTTGCGGCGCGGCTGGCCGCCTTTGCAGGACAACCCATGGCGCGCGCATTGCGCATGATGCCGAAGCCCGCCAGCCGGGGAATCAACAAGGTGGTCGAGATCGCCATCCTCAACTGCCTGAATCTTGCTATTCGCTCGATCGAGCCGCACTCAAAACGGCCGCCGGCTCGCCACGTCTCGTCGATGCTCGCGGGCTTGACCGGCGGCGTCAGCGGCTTTTTCGGGATCGCGGCACTGCCGCTCGAGTTGCCCGTCACTACGACCTTGATGCTGCGCGCGATTGCCGACATCGCGCGCCATCACGGCGAGGACTTGTCGACCCTCGAAGCGCGGCTTGCCTGTGTTGAAGTTTTTGCGCTGGGCACGCCGAATTTCGGACAGTCGGCGCATTTCGGCTACTATGCGTCGCGGACGTTTCTCGGCCGGTTGACAGCAGATACCTCCGCGCTGTTGCTCGAACGCGGTGTTGCAAATCTATCGGCGCCAGTAGTCGGCGGCGCGGTTGCCGAAATCGCAGCTCGGTACGGTGTGGTCGTCTCCGAGCGTGCGGCAGCAAGCGCGCTGCCGGTAATCGGAGCGCTCGGGGGCGCAACGGTGAACGTGCTTTTCATGAATCACTTTCAGCGCGTGGCCCAAGGTCATTTCATGGTACGGCGCCTGGAGCGCCAATATGGGCGGGACGTCGTGCGCGAACTTTACGAAGAATTCTCCTCGCGACGCGGGGCGGCCGCCGAAGCCTAACAGCCCTGGTCGGGATCGGAGTGCAGTAAAGGTACACGCGTTCACTTCACGCCGACGGTTGCTAAGGGACACCGATCCCAGCGTGCGGGTTTGCGCCGCATGCGGACCATCGCAACGTTGCTCCCAGTCGGAAGTTCCCGCATTCTCGGAAGCCGGAATGATCGGTGCCTGCGCTGATTGATTTGCGGTGGTCGCATTATTCCGGCGGCCCCTCGGATTGTCGATCCCACACACCGGTATCGTTTCCCAGTAACAAGGAGTGCATTGCCACCGCATTAGGCCGTCACCAACCTTCACGCCGGAGGCATCGGTGCGGAACTCGCTCCCTGACCCCGGCGTGGCGATGGTGGTGATGGTGTTGCGCAGCATTTTTCCCTCCTTGTGGACTCAATCAACCCGTAGGCCACGTCGTCATGGTCGGGCTGGCGCAAAGGGCTGCGTTGTCAGTTTTGGCCGCTCTACACGTGCGCCAGGAAATTACCGAGCAACACTTGAAGGCTTCCCAAACCGCTCGTTTCGAGATCAAGAACGGGCTTTGCCCTGTCCACGGGTTCCTGCCGTCACCCATTGGCCAGATTGACGCCGCTTGTGGCTTCTTGTCATGCCGGCTTGTTCGGGTCTTCTTGTGTTCGCTCGGCGGGGCTCTTGGCCTGCTGCTCGTCGCAACGACGCCCTTCGCCCCGGACGACATGACTGCGGATGTGGTCAAGACCGGTCCGCCCGAAACCCCTCCGAGTCCGGGCGAAAGCAATAAATCCGAGGCCTGCATCGATACGCCGAGCTGCGTCGACGGCTATCTCTGGTCGATCTATCAACGTACGCCGACGACCTTCGGCTGGGAGGATGCCGAAGCGGCGGAGAGGATCGGGATGTCGCCCATGGAGTTCGTCATTGGCGGCATCGACCCTGCCTTCCGTGTCGCGCTCTATCACGCGCTGCGCACACTCGACGCAGCCGGATTCAAGCCCGGGATCACCTGCGGCTTTCGCGACGATTACCGGCAGAGCATTATCACGAGCGGCAAGAAGGCTCAGAACGATCGGTCCTTTCACGGTGGCAGCGCCCGCGGTGGCTATGGTCATGGCGAGGCTGCCATCGTCAGCGTCAATGATGGGGATTCTGACCGCATGTACGAATGGATCGACCGACACGAACAGAAACTCGGCATCGGCAGACCCTATCTCAAAGGCGACCCGCCCCATGTCGCACCGCTCGACGGCGAAGAGTACGTCATCCATCGCATCGCCGGCGCCCGCGGCAAGCGGCCCCGCGGATCAAGGCCAGGCAAGGCCAGCCGGCGCACGACATCGTGCGCGTGCCCGGCGGACCGCCGTCGCGGCTCGATCTCCCCATGATTCGGACCGCGACTGCGCGGACTGCTGCACCGAAACCGAAGCTTATCCGGCCTCGAAGGCACGAACGATCGGCGTGAGCACTTCGGCCGTCTCCGCACTCACCCGGCCGCCGTCACGTGCCCTGTAGACCGACATGCGCGACAAGCCAGTCAGGTTGGCGATGATGGACAGCGGAACATGCTCGGCGCTGCGGGCATGCCGGCGACCCGATCAGGCGCGCCGCACCGAACTTGGCGCAGCCGCTCGAGGCCAGCAATTGATAGTCGTCGTCCCCGGGGTCCGGTAAAAGGAGCCGAGGGCCCTCGCCAGTCGAGCCAATTCTCGCAACAGCGATCTCCAAAGCCCTCCCCACGTGCAGTAGACCAAAACCGCACTTACAGCCCGCGAGGGGATTGCGGTCTGTTTCTCAGCTTGTGCTGTAGTCGCCGTGGCTGCAAGCGCCAACGCACATAGCACGAATGCAGCAGTCATTACCTTTTTCATGTTTTTGTCCTCCTTTGTTATTCTCCTCTTCTTGGTAGGAAATCGCCCGCTCATCGCATCAAGACTAACGGCGTTCGCCTGCGCGGTGTAGAAAACCGTCGTCCTTCAAGCATCGCTCCCATGGAGAGTCGCAAAGTTTCTCGCAGTACCGCCCGGATCCTAGAAAGTCGCCACTCCCGAGACATAGCAACTACCCAAGAATGGGCCGCGCGAACGTGTACTTATTTCAGCCCAGTGCATGTTGCTGGCGCGCTCGCAGTCTGCGACGGGCGTGGGGTTTGCCGACGAGGCACTGCCGCTGTAGCTTTGCTCTGGCTCGCCGGTTGCGGACAGGGACCCCAGCTGCCGAACCGGCCATCCTGCTTGTTTTCATAATTCATAGGGCTAAACTTGAAACACTCCGTTCCGTATCGGCGCTCCCCCGCCGATCTCAGCTTGTGCTGTGCCGGCCGTGGCTCCAAACACCGCGAGAGCCATCACCGTCATCATAAACTGACGCATCGCTGCCTCCCTTTCGTATTCTAGTTGGCATATGGGGCGAAGCCGTCGAGAAATTCCCTCACGCGGGGCCACTGCCCGCTCATCGCATCAAGACTTAACGGCGTTCGGCCGGGCGGGTTGGACGACCAGCCCACTATCCGGCCTGCATGGATAGGACAGCGCGATGCTAGTAGCGCTCGCCAATGCCGGTGGACTCATTCGTCGCCGGCCC
>JASHYD010000195.1 GCA_030043175.1 Xanthobacteraceae bacterium
GATGCCGGCATCGTACGCAACCGAGCCAAGGTCGAGGGCGCGATCTTGTCGGCGCAGGGCTATCTCGACATCATGGAGAAGGGTCCCGGTTTCTCGGCGTTCATATGGGACTTCGTTGACGGCGAGCCGCAGGTGAACCACAGGCGCCGCGTCGCTGAGATTCCGGCGGAAACACCGCTCTCCCGTGCGATGTCAAAGGAACTCGCCGGCCGCGGCTTCAAATTCGTAGGGCCGACCATCGTCTACGCCTTTATACAGGCCGTCGGGATCGTGAACGATCATCTGGTGAGCTGCCATTGTCATCCGGACCGCCGGCCCGCAAAGAGAGGGTAGCCTGGATGGAGCGCGGGCCGTACGATCTCGACCAGGACAATCGGATGTCGGCGCCGCCCTCCTACCGATCCCGGTGGCAATGCCGGGGTTTCGCTACCCCTAAACCCGGGTTACCTTGAGCGCCAAACTCAAGCGCCACGATCCTTCCCAGAGGCCGGAGGAGCCCTATGATTGCGAAATTGCTTACTCGCGTCGGCGCGTCGATTGCTGCGCTGGCGCTCGTATCCGGCGCAGCAGCCGCGAAAGTCACCATTGCGATCGGCGGGGCCGTTTGTCTGTGCTACTTGCCGACCGTGCTTGCCGAGCAGCTCGGCGAATACAAAAAAGCCGGCGTGGAGATCGAACTCATTAATTTCAAAGGCGGCTCCCAGGCACTCACCGCGGTAATCGGCGGCAGCGCCGATGTGGTGTCCGGCTATTACGATCACTGCGTCAATCTCGCCGCCAAGAACCAGAACCTGCAAGCCTTCGTGGTCTACGATCGGTTTCCTGGGCTGGTGCTGGGCGTCTCGCCACGCCACTCAACCGAGATCAATTCTGTGCGAGACCTCGCTGGCAAGAAAGTCGGTGTCAGCGCGCCGGGGTCGTCGACCGACTTTTTCCTCAAATACCTGCTCGCCAAGAGCGGGGTCGCTCCTGACTCGGTTGCCGTCATAGGCATTGGGCTCGATGCCACCGCGGTCGCCGCCATGGAGCAGGGGACCGTCGATGCCGCCGTAATGCTGGACCCGACTCCGACCCTGCTTGGAGCGAAATTCTCAGGCCTGAAGATTTTGAGCGACACCCGTACCCAGGCGGACACCCTGTCGGTCTTCGGTGGCGAATATCCGGGCGGCGCGCTGTACACGCGCAGCGACTGGATCGCCAAGCACGAGAAGGAGACGCAAGCGCTCACCGGCGCGATCCTCGCCACCATGAAGTGGATTCACTCCCATACGGCCGAGGAGATCATGGCGAAAATGCCGGAAGTTCTGGTCGGGCCCGACAAGGCGCTCTATCTCGCAGCTTTGAAAAATACACTACCGATGTATTCGAACACCGGCCGCATGGATCCGAAGGGCGCCGAGGCGGTGCTCAAGGTGTTCAGCCAGTCCTCCCCCGAGGTGGCGAAGGCCAAGATCGATCTGGCAAAGACTTATACGAACAGGTTCGTCGAACAGGCTGCACAGAAGCTGGGGTTGCGATAGCCGTCGCCCCCGCCAGCGGGGGAGGGCTATCGCGTGAGCGCCGGCCGCGCGGTTCTGGCCTCCCGGTTTGCGGGAAACAGGATGGGGTGACGGCGCCCTTTCCGTAAGCCAAATTCGCCACTCAGAGCTAGGGGACTCACCTGGAATTTGCGCGACGAGAGCTGCGATTCTCGCCTGTCCCCGCAAGCCCGCAGAGGTTAAGGCGGCACATGCGATCGCCCTCGCTTGCGGGGAAATGCCGGAGCCAGACGGGTCGCGCATTGTATTTCGCTCCATGCGGGCTTCCACAGCCCTACGAGAGCCCGAAATGAACCTCATCTCAATTCAGTCCCATGTCGCGTATGGACACGTGGGCAATTCGGCTGCCGTGTTTGCGTTGCAGCGTCTTGGCTGCGAGGTGTGGCCTGTCCACACGGTGCAGTTCTCGAACCACACGGGTTACGCCGCATGGAAGGGCGAAGTGTTTGCGGCCGTACGGATCGGCGAGGTGATCAACGGCATCGCCGACCTCGGCGTGCTCGGCACATGCGACGGCGTGCTGTCGGGCTATATCGGCGCCGTGGAGACCGGCGAAGCGATCCTCGCGGCGGTGCGCAAGGTCAAGGCCGCCAACCCCACTGCGAGCTTTTGCTGCGATCCCGTCATCGGTAACCGGACCCGCGGCGAATTCGTGCGACCCGGTATCGCGCAATTCATGCGCGAGCAAGCCGTGCCGGCCGCGGAGATCGTCACCCCCAACCACTACGAGCTTGACCGGCTCGCCGGGCGCGAGACGCGAAACCTCGCCGCCATCTTATCCGCAGTGGGCGACATCCATGCCCGCGGTCCCCGCGCCGTGCTGGTAACCTCGGTGCGCTCAGACGCCACTCCCCTCGACAGCGTCGATGTGATCGCCTCGGATGCGAGCGGGCAATATCTCGTCCGCACACCGTTGCTGGCGGCGCCGGCCAACGGCGCGGGCGATCTCATCGCGGCCCTGTTCTTCTTCCACTACCTGCGCGGCGGCTCGCTCGCGGATGCGCTTGCCGCTGCGACATCGTCCGTGTTGGGGCTGTTGCGGCGAACGCGAGACGCCGGCGCACCCGAAATCGCTTTGATCGCGGCGCAAAGCGAGCTGGTGGCGCCGTCCAAGACATTCGCGCCGGTCAAGATCAGCGTTTGACAAATCCGGCATGTTGCTGCATTCGGCCTCACCATGCCACAGACGCAGGTCATTCCGATCGATCGCCTTGATGTGGGCTTCGCGCCATTTCGGTGGCGTTTCGCCGAGCTGCGCCGCGACGACATCGCGGCACATTTTGATGCACGCCGCCAGGCAACGCCGCAACTGTGGAACGGGCGCGTCCTGCTGATGCGCGACTTTGCCATTCGCGCGAGCGTATTGCGTGGCATGTATTTTGAGGCGGGCTTCGCGGAATTCCTCGCATGGCGTGATTGGGACTTTCCCGACCCGGCGGTCATCAATTGCTTTGCCATGGGCGCGCTACGCGCAAGCGACGGCGCCTATCTGCTCGGCGTGATGAGCGATCACACGGTCAACGCGGGCCGCATTTATTTTCCGGCCGGCACGCCCGATCCAGACGATGTGCGCGGCGAAACCGTCGACCTCTTCGGCAACGTCATGCGCGAGCTTGCTGAGGAGACCGGACTGACGGCCCACGACGTCTCGGTTGCACCCGGCTGGCATGCGGTGGTCGAGTCCTCGCGTATCGCGTTGATGAAACGCGTTGATGTGCCCTGGCCGGCATCCCAGGTGCGGACAAGGATACTCGGCCACCTCGCGAGCGAGATGCAGCCTGAACTCAGCGACATCCGTATCGTCCGCTCGGTTGCAGATCTCGATCCAAAGATGCCGCATTTCGTTGCGTCGTACCTTCTACATATGTGGAGAGGGTGTGGCGGAAGTGGTGACCGAACTGCTTGATTTCTCTGGCGGGGATGGCGACGCGATCGCTCCGCCGCCCGTTGCCCGGCCGGGTCGATCCCGAGCAGCAGCGCCGAGCCTGGGTTTGTGCCGGTCGCGCCGGCACCGTGTCCAATATCCGCCGCCGTCGCGCCGCACAGACGTCGCGTCAGCTTTTACACGGCACTGATATTCTAATATTCTACATCTCTTGCGTTAATATCGTGGACACCACCAACAATAGCGCAGTCGCGGGATTCGACCGCGCTGCGCAGCACGAGGAGGCGCTACGGGCGGCCGGCGTCGCCCGTGGCGGGGCTCCGAACAGATGGCGTTGCATTCAGCACGGGGTCTGGGGCAGGCTAGCCACGTTCTTCTTGCTTACATTGACCTTGCGGGGACGATTTGAGGTTTGCGCTGAAAAGAAATGCAAGGTTAACAGGCCCTTGGTCCGGCTGGAGCGCGGATGCAAGAGCATCACGGCGGTAGATAGTGTTCG
>JASHYD010000196.1 GCA_030043175.1 Xanthobacteraceae bacterium
ACATCCGTCGTACCGCCCCGATCAACATTCCGAATTCCATCCCGCAACGTCGTTCGGCGGTATCGTCGGCATGTCGGGGCTTCCTCCTGTATGCCGGCCTTGCCCAGCTCGGGCGTGCTGCTGAAACTCGGCGGACTGCGATTACCAATACTCACTGGGCTAAAGCAGTTGTGTCGAAGCAAAGCCAGTTCCTGGAAGCAGAATCCCTGCTGTGCAGCGGGCACCGTTCGACCGATCCTAAGTCGCAGACGTCAACAATGGACTGCAAAGTTATGGGTTGAAACATTACGGACACATGGATGGGTCATTAAAAATAATTACCAACATTTAACGTGGAATATAAAATTCATCGAGTAATCCTTTGTGCTGTGAACTTGCGGTTTAACTCGCAAGCATTAGGAACACGCATGGCGGCAGATCCGAAATCGAACGCGCTGTCTGCCCTGCATCGATTTTGGTTCGGACCGGGTATCCGCCGCCTTAGCGGTGGGCGCCTCAACGATGCCCAGCCATTGCCGCTTTGCAGCAAGCTTGTAGAGGCTCCAGGCCGGCAGCGACGCGCATCGCTGAACTCTCCGAGGCGACCGCGCAGGGCGCGGTGCTGAGCGCAAACGAGGTCCCGGACTCGTAATATCCTTTCCGCCAAGCAGGAGGGACCTTTTGGGCTATGGAATGCGTTCCTTTGAGCTTTTGTTCTTGGCAGCGATATCGCTATGCGTTGTGAGCTGCGATCAATTCACCGGGCCAGCGGGCGAAGTCGGAATGCCGGGACCTCAAGGTCCGAGGGGTGGGAGCGGTTCGCCGGGACCGCCCGGCTCGCCAGGACCACAGGGGCTGCCAGGTCCTTCTGGCCAACGAGGTCCCTCCTCGCTGCGGATCATGCGCCTGAACTGCTCATTGGGGGCTTGTGAATCCAGTTGTGAGTTGGATGAGGTGCTGATGACTGCATACTGCGGCGTTAGCAGAAAGCCTCCCACGTTTCTCAGCGAAAGATCTGTATCGTGTGGAGCGGTGCCGAATTCATTGGATAGTCCGCTTGTCGTGGTGTGCGTCAGACCACAGTCGCCGTAGCGGGGATGCCCGCCGCCACGTCCGGCAAGAAGCCGCCAGCGCCCGCCATTACTCAAAGTCTGGAGGCGCCTCAGAGATCGCGTTGTAGGCAGGGATGGTATGGCTGGATTTGACCAAACTCAGCCTAGCGACTAATTTTCGCTGGGGCAGTGACGCTCGCTATGTTCGTTTAAGCAAGCAGCTTGGAAAGATCAGCCACTACACCGCAATGTTCTTCAATCCTTCGCGCGAGCTCAGCTTCCCGGTTCTCGGATCGCGCGATATCGAGGATGGTGCTGCAACGCCCTCGATGCTTGCGTGTCGGCTAGTTTCTCAATCATCGGCCGTAGCCTTTCATTCTTAGGCTCAGCAAAGGCAAGAAGAGGTGACAAGCGCGGATTCCTACTTTCGATAGGCGGCCTGCGCCGTGCGCGCAGTGATCCGCCGAGGACGCCAATAAGTGCGGTCAAGCGCTCATAGCCGATCTGCGCCGTCGCAGCAGATATCGTCTGCTTGGCGCGCTCGAAATCGGAAGACCACTCACGGGCGGCGCCGCGAAAAGCGCGCGTTCTGGTCCCGCTGTTCAGAGGTTGAGGGAGAATTTCGGTGAGATGCGCGAGGTCCTCGATGTGACAATTCGGAAGCTGGCAGCCGACGACGGCGCGGCATGGGCCAAAACCTACGGACGAACCATGGAAGGCCTTGAAACGGCAGGAGGCCATCACCACACCTGATATCGCCGTTTGAAACGGCAGGAGGCCATTACCACGCCTGATATCGCCGCAAAGTGAGGGAGTATGGTCAATCTTTCTCATAACCAAGGTCAGCGGCACGAAGTCGCTGCGACGATACCTGCAGCTCGCCCATGATGGTCCGATAATTAAATCGGTGATAGTTCAGATTTGAGTTTAGGGTGGTTAAATAATATTTTGGTGGAAATACAATAAATAGTTAGTTCCGAGAGATTTGCCGCAAATTAATCCACTGTGGGACGCCGACCTAGCGATGCGGCGGCGTGCCGCTTCATGACCGCTATGCCTCCGTCAAGTGACGACAATCATCGCGTCCGAGTGTCAAAGTGAGGAAGGCTGCCGGTCGCGGGCGGCAACCCATTAAGGGCATCCGAGACTTTTATAGAGCCTCGCCAAATTCGAACGCGACGATCCCGAGGTCAGGACCATAACTTATGCCCGCCAAACAAGCTAAGCTAGCTAACAAGCTAATACTTTTTCAATTGACTATCAAGGCGGCGCTGTATGGAAGCTATAAAGCCATTAAATCATCATTAAAAATGATATGTCGAATAAACATATAGTCGATAAGAAATAAGTACAAAATAAAAATGATATAAACCGCGGTGATCGACGGTCATTAACATATTTTCATTATCCGGCAATCCAGCCGTAATTTACGAAGGTTAGTATTTGGCATATAGGCTGACCGGTTTGCGATCCGACGAGACGCAGGGGGCTCCTCATCAACGGTGCCGCTGACCGCGGCTCCAAAGCCGATGGTCCCCTCGGAATCCAAAGCCGATGGTCCCCTCGGAATGAGCTTATCGACTCCTTTCATTCGACCGGTCTCCCACTTCGATCGCACCTTTGGGGCTATGCGCATTGGCCGAAGCGAGCGCCGCGCGAACGTCTTCCAGGCCGATGCCGTATTTTAATGACGATTGACGCGTAATATGAGCCGAATGACTTGGCCAACCCCCCTCTTTTGCTTGCTGCTTAGCTACTACGCCGAAGATGAATTGGCAGCCGGCTGTCCCATTCAATCGACTGCCAAAAATCAAATTCGCTGTTAATGTCCAAAAAGACGGGCAAGGGGTTCAGCCTTGGTGGTGCGGGGTCGATGACAGCTTCTTTCAGTAGGAAATCCTATGAGCTAGGTTATGACCGGCTTAGCGTGAGACGTCGGCGGTGGGTCAGAATGCCGATACGCCTCGTTCAGTGAGGCCTTTCAGCCGCAAACAATGGGTGGCCTTCGGGTCGACCGCTTGTTTTATGAGTGACGGAGGGCTCTACCGCAACGGCCCGAGATCGGGGCCCTAGCACGCGATTAATGGAGGTGGTCCAGATCATGTTACCTCGGAGTGCCGGGCGCGGCTGTACGCCAAGACGACGTTTTCGGCGGGCGCCGCCATCTAAGGCAACTCGAGCTACGGGTTTCTTTGCTGATCGATTTGCCTGGCTCGTTGGCCTCCTCGGCAACGAGGCAGAATCTATAGCGATTAATTGTAAGAAACAAAAGAGGAATGGGAACACGAAGGGAGACTATGATAAGAGGAGAGGCACCAGATGAGCAATGCTGTCACAATAGGTATCTCCAGCATCGTAGCGGTTGGTACCGTCGTAGCACTCGGCGTCTTTTTCTATCCGGGTTGGGAAGGCAATCGAGGAACTGATAGCGCTGGCGTCGTCTCTGGTGGGAAGGCCCAAGAGGTGAAAGAAAGGGATGAATTTGGGCTACCAAAGCTCGATGTAGAGAACTCCTGTCAGAGGGACTATCCGAACCAGGATCAAAGAAGCAACTGTGTGACCAACGAACGCCTGAGCTACGATCTCCTGAAGGGAGAGTGGGTTGATATCCCGCTGGATGTTCGCAAGTTATGTGTTTCAACAACGATGGCCAAACAAAGTTATTATGACTTGAGCTACTGCGTTAGCGATAATAAACGGAAATAATCGAGGTCGAATGCATAGCGGATTGCGGCCCGCGCTGCCTCTCGGCGGCGCAACCCGGTAGCCGTCATGTTTGATTTCGTGAACCCAACGGTATCGCAGCGATGATATCCACTGCAGATTTATTCTTCGCGTGGTCTGGCCAACATTGCTGCTTCGAGTGCGCGACAAATGACACCAGTTTTGACGGGTTTTTCGAACCGGCGCACATTCGCATGGCGAGCTGGAACGCCCACGTCGTACCCAGTTGCGAAGACAAACGGGATGTGGCGGTCGGCCAGAGCATCTGCAACCGGGAAAGCCAGTCTATCACTCAATTTGATGTCAAGGATTCCACCGTCGAGGTTGGTGGTCGCGATCACGTCGAGTGCATCGGCTGCGGTGGCTACTGGACCGATGACTATGGCTCCCCCGCTCGCAAGCTCTTGGGCGAGATCCATGGCGATGATGCTGTGGTCTTCTGCAATCAGGACACGTTTCCCAGCGAGCCGCGTCATCTCTGTCGCTCCTCTCGCCCACCCGAGGGGGCAACGCTATCCTGACGTTGGCCACATCTGGAAGCCACGGTTGCCACCTTGCGCCGCGTGAAACCAGGACCGCCCGCCTGCGGCTTCCCCTCCACCGTACGCACCGCCAACGCTAGCATTTGGCTGCTGCCGGGTAGCATGAAGACTTGTTCATGTGCGGCTCCCCGTTGCGCGCTCGCCGATGCGCCCTTCCGACCCGCCCGCCTTGGCAGCAGCCTGCCGCCGCTGCGGCCGGCGCCGGCTTGCGTCTCGGCGCAATTGCTTAGCGCTAAATGTACGTAGCTCGCAACGTTTGATGAGTGGCGCTGTCCTGACCACCTGGCCGATACTGACAGTATGCCCAAGCGCCTATCTCCCTTCGAGCTCGAGCCGATGCCGGCGTGGAGCATCTACAAGCTTGCTGCAACGCGCCAATGGCTTGGCATTGTCGAGGCGCTCGATGCTAAGACAGCGATTGAAGCCGCGGCCAAGGAGTTCAAGACGGATGCGCGGAGGCTGCTTGCGGTGTGGCAACGGCCGTGGGAAGGGTTAAACTGACCCGGCGTCCCTCTTCTGGTTGAAGACTCATCTTCAACACCGACGCGTTCGCAATCGACAACGCACTCGCTGCAATGTCGCCGTCGATCTGTGGCTTGCTGCCCGGCCAAGAGCTTCACGATCGGCGGCGAGGCGGTTAGGCTCGGGCTTGAGGACTTGTCACGGTTCGAGGAGTTGTCCCATTGGGAGGCCGCTCGGACCGCGATCCACTACGCCTTCGACTTGATCGAGCATGCTCGCGCAATCTCCCATTCCTGGACCGGAAGGCTGCGCTGGCGCGCCTGTTGCGCGATACCGAGGCCGGGCATCATGTTCAACGAACCGAGGACGGGCCTACTGTCTTCGCGCACGCCTGCCGGCTCGGCGCTGAGGAAATCGTGTCGAAGAAGATCGATGGCACGTATCGATCGAGCCCGTGCCGCGTCGGGGTCAAGGTTCGCAATGCCGCCAGCATCGCGGTGCAGCGGGACCGCAGCAAGAAGTAAAACAGGTGATCCTAGTAGGAGGCCAGGGACCGATCGGAACGCCACCGATGCGGCCGGCGTTGGCTTGCCGCGTGAGGCCGGTGCCGGCGTGCCTCACGCGGCCCCGGCCCCGGCTCGACAGGCATTACCGGAGGACCGGGGCCTCATCGACCGAAGCGACACTCAAGGCGATGGCCCGCAAAGGCGAAATCACGCAAAGTGATCTCAAGGTCAAATGGCCGCATCTCATGTGGCGCTCCCGGCCGAAAAGATGCAGGGCCTCAATAATAATGCAGTGATATTTGCGCTGCCGGTGCCACAAGTCAGGCTTTGGCTTCAAAATCAATGACCGGCGTGCTGGGGAAAATACGAAATATAGCCCTGGCGGGTGATCACGCTCTTGAAGAGCGTGACGGACGATGCCGAAGCGATCAGCTGTATCATCAACCGGAACCACCAAACGCCGAGCGGGGCTGGAAACTATCGCCACGCTGGCGAGGCGGCGAGTATCAAGGGCGCTGCACCGCGGTCACGAGCCCGAGTCCGTCGCCGTCCTACGCACCGAGGCACGGATCTGCTGATCCAATGCGGCAAGCAACGCGTGGCGCCTGCGCTGAGCAGCATTTTTCCCCGACACTTCGCCTGACAGCCCGCAACAGGACATCGCCATAACATGCCATTTGCGCCAAGATCGCTTTGCCCCGCAATCCCGCGCAAGCGAACGGTAATCTGCCTTGACTCTCCGTTTGCGGAACAGGTATCGCCAGCTCGAGTAGACATGCGCCTCGTTCGACACGATCAAGGCGGTCTTCGCGCCCATCGCCTGGGCCAGCGACTGCGCGAGAAATATCACCAGCGGCTTCGGACGCAGGCCCAGCCACCTACGTGTCAGCGACTGGTAAAGCGCACGTCCGTCAGCCGCCGTATCCGGCCCCTGGATGCAGCCGATCAGCAACTGGGGTCGCCCAACCTTGCCTCCCAGTGACGCTATGCAAAACGAGCATGACACAACGCGCGTACCGTCGGCATCGCGAATGCAAATCGTCCAGTCGCCCTCTTTCTGGAAGCGTTCGATCGCCTCCGCGTTGACGCACCATGTATGATTGGAGACGCTGAGCGTCGCGATCCTGGTCGCTCCCGACTCCATCA
>JASHYD010000197.1 GCA_030043175.1 Xanthobacteraceae bacterium
ACCAACCCGCGAATAAGAGTCTGATCAACCGTCGTCTGAAGCCTCATCGCCGGCTCTGTGCAACTCGATCGGAAGCAAACCCTGTGGCCAGGGAGAATCGTTTGTTGCCCGGCCGGTGCACTCGGTCGGAAGCAAACCCTGTGGCCAGGGAGGGTCGTTTGTTGCCCGGCCGTCGTTGACAACGGACATAAGAGCTAGCTAGGGCGCGTGCGTCCGTCGCCGATCTTGGGCGGGCTACACCATCAATATGTTCGAGTTTGAGTTTTCTGACAGGACAGGTAGGAAAGCCGTGCAGCATGACAATGACGGGGTTGGCCGCATCGCCGATGCAGGGATAGAAGACCTGCACCGTCTTTCCTTGGTTTTCCGGTAAAGTGGATCTCCAGGTGAAATAGCTTCCCACCGCTCGCCAATCTCCGCCGTGTCCGCGGCCTGGCATTCGCGCTCAGGGGCGCCCAGATCGCCAGAAGAAGCGCGACACTATTCAGTGCCGGCTTGAGCTTGTCCGTGACCGAACTCGCCTCGTTGCAGGAATGTTCAACGACGAGAGTGATTTACGATCGAAAGGAGGCATCCGCATCTCGGCTGCAGATCACCGGGCGAAATAGGGACGATTAAAAAGGGCGGCGCCGATGTTGTGGCCGGTTGGGCGCGCCGTACGCCCCCGCGGCAACACGCGATCTGCCCGGCCGTGTGGCTGTGCCTCGCCGCCGATAGACGGCGTAACACCCCCCGAGCGATATTGTCACGACCAACAGATAGAACACGATCCTCATGGCGCGGCCACCGTTCTCAGGCCCGCCAGCCTTATTTCATGGTACTCGCAAACATGCCACGTCAGAAGAGGCTACTCTTGTCGGCCAGCAAACGGACAAATTGCATAAGCCTGATCAAGCCGATCGGCAGGCAACATAACGTCATTTATGTTGCAAGATGCGTGGACCGATGTACCGCACCCCGTTGCCCAACGTAGGCGGAAGCTCCACTGCTCCTGTCAACCATTACGGAATGACGGAGCAGCGGATCAAGAACCGGGTCAGCTCTCGCGTTCGTTTAGCTTCTCCTCGTCACAGCACTCGTCGTCGCATTCACAAGGGTCGGGTTCGCAGCAATGTCTATTGCAGCATTGCTTTTTACAATCGCTGCAGTCCTTGCGATCGTCGCGGTGCGACCAGACCGTCACCGCCATGAGCGCCAGCAACCTGACGGGCATCGCGGGATCGTCACTGCGGATGACGAGGTCGCAAGATCGCGGGTACTACTCTGCGGCGTGGTAGCGGACGACCACCCCCAGGCAGGAGCCAGGGTGCAGATCGGCCGGGAACGGATTGTTGACCAATTTCCAGTGCGGGTTCTTGTGCCTGAAGGCGACGCTGGAGACGTGCAGCTTGCAGTCGCCTGTGTTGCAGATGGTAATCGTGGGCTCGATAGTGCAGCAGGCTTTGATCCGACCGAACAGCCGGAACCCGTAACCTTGATCTTGCCGGCCGGAACATCGCCGTTGACGAAGATTACGTGCGGCCCGGATGGATCGTTGCTGGAGATCGTCAGCGTGGCAGTCTTCGCGCCCAGGCTGGTCGGCTGAAAGCGGATGGGCAGCGGCAGCGAATCGCCAGGCCCAATGGTGACCGGATAGGACAAGACACCCGGTTGCAGGAAATCGGTGGATGAGGATACGATGCCGGAAATCGAGAGCGCGCAACGTCCGCTGTTGTTGAGGATGAGGGGCTCGTCAGTGAACGATCCCAGGCAGGCGTTCCGAAACGTCCCATTATCGGCTATCGCGGAGACGAGACGCGGCGCAGCCGCGAACCCTGACACCGACACCTTGTGGGGCGCCAACAGGTCGTTACTGAGGATCGTCAACGTGCCGCTGACTGCGCCGAGCCCTGTCGGACGGAAGCGAACCACGATGTCGATCTGATGGCCTCCACATCCTCGGTCGCCGCGCCATGCCGGCGCATGTGCTCTTCGGTCGAGAGAAATTGTCGCCTGTGCGCGGGCGTATTCTGCCAATGGTCCAGGTCGTATTCTTTGGGCGCGCCAGGCCGCGAGCGCACGCGGATTGTGAAGCCGATGTGCTCGGTATGTTTGACGTCCTGAAGATAGTGCGAATTTGGAACCTGCGGCCGTTCACTTCCCGGCAATGGGCGATAGCCCTGGGGAACGTCCATGTCTTCTCTCTCCCTTTTAGCTTTGAGCGCGCTCGGCACGCCGTTGCGCGCGTTAATCGTCTCGTCATTGCAAAGATGCCGTTTGCGTTTCACCGTCAGAGACGGCCTCGCCCCGGCGAACGACGCGATGCTACTGCAAGGGGTTTGCGTCGCGTGTGATTTGCGTCACACCATCCTATGGAATGCTCGGGAGGTTTCCGGATCAGCGATAATGCGCTTTCCGCTGTTTCGAACCGTCGGCTGCTTTGGCTCCATGGTGGGGCCCGAGGGCGCGAAGATACCCGGATCGGGTTCTACTTTCGAAAGCCCGCGCCCGGCGGCCCGGTGCGCGTTGCCCGCGGGCGAGACGATGATCTCTTTTGTTCCGGACCGAGTTCAGCTTCGCCACGCAGCACCAACGCGATCACCGTTTCAGGCTTGCTGAGCAGCAAGTCTTGCCGTTCTATCTCGTCGGGGTCACGCCATTTGAGGCGGGTCGCATATGAGGATTTTCACCGCGTCCACACCTCATGTTCTCCCTGCTAGTTGGCAGCTTCACGCAGGTCGAAGCGTTTGGTCCAATGACTCGGTGTTTTCTATCTCGGCGCGCTCGTGCAGCTACCTGTGGGCCTTCGCGCTGGAGCGAACCACACCGACCCCCAATGCGATGGCGCACCTGGTGAACATCGCCGTCGCCACCTGTTCGTTTTGCCCTGATCACACGATCAGTCGCACAAAATCGATTGCGTTGTCGGCCACCGCGTCTGCGGACTCGAAAGATCCTTGACGATCTCAATCACCCTCGCGTCCCTGAAGGGACCGCGGTTTGCGAAGCCGGCCTTGCGCGCAAGCGCCCTCATGGCGTCGTTGGTGAGCAAGACATCGCCAACCAGATAGCGCGCGCCGAGCGTCCTTGCCCGGCACTCCATCGTCGCAAGCAGCAGCGTGGCGACGCCCCTGCGTTGCCAAACATCCGTTACCGACAGGGCGATTTCGCAGCACTGAGCTTTCGGTGCTACGATTTGGATCGCCTCGGCGATGATGGCGGTGCTTCCCGCGTGGGCGAAGGCGATCCACGCCCATTCGCGGGGACCGCCCATGTGAGTGAGGCGTTCGAGCTCCGCCGGCGTCAATTCGCTGACCGCGCCGAGAAATCGGTTGTGGCGGGTTGGTGCCGACAGATTGCGCATGTAGTCCTGCAGACCGTCTGCATCTTGCGGCCTGATCGCACGCACATGCACGGACTCGCCGCTTGGCAGACGGAACGGCTGGGTCTCTATGACCTGCTTGGCGCCGCTCTCGTCGCTCATCACGCAATTCCGGTCAATCAGTTCGGATGATCAGCACCGTAGGGTGGGCAAAGTCGCCCGTCGCAGCTGATGGGTGGTGCACCGACCTCGCGCGACTTTTGCCCACGCGGTCAAAGCGGTGACGTCGGATGGGGTAGGCAAAGGTGCACAATGGCCGGTGCGAACACCCCGCTCTCCGGGATGCGCCTTTGCCTATCCTATAATCTCGGATCATGATCGCGCCATTCTGGCCAATCAGTCTCGACGATCAGGCCGCAAGCCGGATGCGCGGGGAGTTTCGCAGCCGCGGCCGGCGCAAGAGCCGCAGCGAGACCGCGACTGCCACCGTGGCCGGGCCGGCCGCTGCGCAGACAAGGGCAAGGCCCGGTTTGTCAAGCACAAAGGATTGTCCGACTTTCAGCACGATGTCGCGCGGGTCGTTCGACTGCGTAATCCAGATGGCGCCTTCCAGGCACTCCACGGCGAACCCCTCGCCGTTGTCGATATCGAGCAGTTCGCCAGCGTTGAGGCGAACGGAGCTATCGACAAAATGGCTTGTCATGGCGGCCTTCCTTGCATGAGTATGACGCATGTGATCTGTCGACGGCTCCCTACCGGTAGCCCGGGTCGATCACGAGCGCACCCGAAACCTGCTTTCGATGCGGCACTGCTTTCCCGCGTCTTGCCGACGATCGACGCGGACTCACCAAGTTACATGTACCGCGGGCCGGCCAGGTTCAAACGAATGTTTCTCACGCCAGTCATGAGTTTTGCGAATGCCAAACAGGCGCTTTAGGTTGCCGCCACTCGGCTTCATCCAGGGTTTCGAGGCGGCAGCGCGCAACTTGAGCTTCACCAAGGCGGCCGAGGAGCTCCTCATCACCCAATCGGCGGTCAGCCGGCAGGTCAAGGCGCTCGAGGATCACCTCGGCGTGACACTGTTCGAGCGGCGGCAGCGCGCGCTGGCGCTTACCGAAAGTGGGCACGCGCTCTACCGCGTGGCCACCGACGTGCTTGAGCGGCTGCAGGCGGCCACCGACCAGTTGCGCGCATCGGGCCGCACCTGCCAGCTTTCGCTCACAACAACGACGGGGTTCGCCTCGCTGTGGCTGATACCGCGGCTGCAACGGTTCACCAGCCTTTACGCCGATGTCGACGTGCGCATCTCGGCGACCACCACGGTGATCAATCTGGAGCGCAGGCTCGTCGACCTCGCGGTCCGCTATTGCCGGCCGGAGGACGTGCCGGAGCGCGCCATTCGTCTGTTCGGTGAGGAGGTGGTCGTAGTGTGCAGCCCCTCATTGCTGCGCGACCGGTCGCGCCCGCTCAAGCGGCCGCCTGATCTCAAGCACCACGTCCTCCTGCATTTCGACTATGCGGGGGCGCAGTTTCTGGATTGGGGCACGTGGCTGACATCACTCGACATCGGCGACTTGCAGCCGGCCGGAGCGCTGCACTTCAGCCAGTATGAGCAGATGATCCAGGCTGCTATCAGCGGGCAAGGCGTGGCGCTGGGCCGCCAGCCCTTGGTCAATGATCTCGTTCAATCTGGCACGCTGATCACTCCGTTCGGCAAGGCACTGGTGGGTTCGCGCGCCTATTTCATCATCGAATCCGAGCACGGCGCCGCGAAGCCGCACGTCCGGCAGTTCGCCGCATGGCTGATGGAGGAGGCGAAGGGGAGTACGCGAACGGGATCGTAGCGGGCAGTTGCTAGGATCAGAGGGTAAGACTTCCCGCGGAGTCAAACGAGCGGCGCCGTAACCTCTTCCGAACATCCGGTGCTGTAGCGATATTCGGAATGCCAGGGTACGGAGCTTCGCCGAAAGGACTCGATGAGACGGCCGCGAACACATGATATAGTCAAACCCGGCTGGGAAAATCGCCGAGGTGCCGTCAAGGCCCAGGGGGCTCGCCCCACGAAGAGGCTCAGCGCTGCCTTCTGGGAGGAAGATCTTGTGTGTCCGGAGAGCTATCTTGAACGATTGCACGAATTGCGCAAGCTGGTAGATATCAGCAACATTGCTGACCAGACCGAGCGAAACTCTGATCGCACCCGCGCTTTGGATGCCCACAGCGGCGATGTATTCATCCAGGTTTGTCGCTGGCTTGTTGAAGCGTTCACGCAGCAGCTGCCTCGTGATGCCGAATGCCGCCTCGCCTGCTCCCGGATTGCAAAAACAGCCTGTGCGTAATGAGATACGCGCACGGGCGGCCCTCCGGTCAACCAGCCGTTCATCGACGACGCGCCCATCTGGCGTGAGAATATTGAGCGCGACAGTTCCTCCACGCTGAGCAGTCGTACGTGGGCCATAGATCTGCACCAGAGGTGTTCCATTCCGATGCTTCATCGACTTAAGCGTCTCCAGCAGGTAGCCGGTCAGACACGTCACTCGCGTGTGGATGATCTCCATGCCGATGGTCGCCAGATGCCTCAGGCCGATTTCCACGGCAGGCAGATTGAGGTAATTGATCGTTCCATCCTCAAACGCTGCCTCGCTTTCGGCCATCACATGCCAATCTCCTTGCACGCTTGCTGTGTTGATGGTCCCGCCTGCGAACCAGGGGCGGTTTGGCCAGCGTCTCCTTGCGTGCTAGTAGACAGCCCACTCCGGTTGGATAGTCAAACATCTTGTAGAACGAGATGGGCACAAAATCGGGGTGCCACCTGGAGAGATCAAGGTGATTGCCGGGGACAAAGGATGCAGCGTCAAGCAGCAGGGGGCTTTTCCGAACCGTTGGCGGCACGTTTCGGAGCCCGGGTCATCGCGACCGACCCATCGGAAATGATGCTGGATCAGGCTCGCCGCAAACGGGCGATCGGCAGCGCGGTTTGGTTCCGCGCAGCGGCACAAGCGCTGCCATTCTTGGACGGCTGCGCTAGTCGTTGTCGACGCGGCGGGCGAGATTTTTCAGCGACGCGCCGAATGTCGCATCGCGGGTGCAGGCATTGGCGGAGCCGGGTGCGATAATGATTAGCGGACAAATGCAGCGCCAGGTCGCCGGCCTGTTTGTCGCCGAGGAACGCGGCGCGCACGAGCTGAAGGGATTGGAGGAGCCGGTGACACTGTTCCGGCCGGTGCCCGCGAGCGGTGGGGGGCTGTTTGCGTTATTATCATGAAGAAGCCGTGTAACCTGGCGGAAAAGTTTCGGATGATCCTGTGGCCGAACGGTTGACAAGCTGGACGCGGAGTCGCCGCTCGAGGCTGCGCAACCGTAGCGATACCGCCGGGGGCGTTACGT
>JASHYD010000198.1 GCA_030043175.1 Xanthobacteraceae bacterium
TCGCCGGACAGCCACGTTCGGCAGGTCTCGGCGCTCGCAACAATTCCAGCTAGCGGCTGATTGATCTCATGGGCAATGGATGCTGAAAGTTCGGCAACAGTTGCGGCTTGTGATGCTCGCGCTAGCTGAGCTTGCGTGAGTCGCAGCTCGTCCTCAGCCCTCTTCGCCTCGTCGATGTCGATCGCAAGCCCATACCATTGGATGATGCGTTGCTCTTTATCGCGGAGCGGTTCGCCACGTGCGTCATGCCAGCGATATTGACCGTCGGCTCGACGCAGGCGGTGTATGACTCGATATGAATTTCCAGTGTGAATTGCGTGGTAAAACGCTTTCGCAGTATCCTCGAAGTCATCCGGATGGATGAATTGCTTCCAACCAAGATTTAGAAAATCCTCAAAACGCATTCCCCCATAGTCAAGGACCGTTCTGTTGACATGCGTTGGTTCGCCATCCGGTGCTGCCGACCATAGCATGGACGGTACCGTATCGATGATTTCGCGGTGCTTTGACTCACTCTCCCGCAGACTCTGCTCCGCGCACTTGAGCTCTTCAATGTCCAGGTTCGCTCCGACCCACAGCAATAGCGTTCCATTGCTCGCCCAGACCGGTTCGGCGCGGCTGAGGAACCAGCGGTAGCTTCCTTGAGCGTTACGAACTCGAAAACTTACTTCGCCAGCCTCGCCCGTGCGCAGACAGGTCGACCAGACTTTGCGTGTTTTTTGGTGGTCGTCCGGATGCAACAAAGGAATGTGAGCGTCCCATTTCGCGCCAATGTCAATGCCGAAGCGCAGCGGATGATCTTTCTCAAGACCAAGGTAATCCGCAGTTCGCCTATTGACGAAGGTGAGCCCGCCGGACGAAGCCGCGTACCAGGTTTGCGCCGGAACGATGTTCAGAGTGGCTTGCAACTGTGAGGGGTTCGCAAGTGCCTCCTGAGGCTTGCTGTCGGCGTTTGAGATAGATCTCTTCATGCTTGATCTTATTGACTCAAGGTTAAAGTGCCCCACCAGACCGGCCGCAGTGTACAGGTCATCAGCAACATATGTTCTGACTTTTTAGCGCGCATTCGACGCGTCCAATTTGTCGGGTTAGGGCGAAAGTCGCTCTTCGCCCCGGCATCCCGGAAGGGCAGCGCTACCTAACACTCCCGTATTGCACTGCAGCAAAGATATGCGGCCGAGGTCTGAAATGGGTCATTTTCGGACCAAATCCGACGGTTATCGTTGCAAATCTATTGGTCTCATCCTTCTACAGGAGCTGACGTCCTCGGATGCGCAAGCCGTCAGCGCGTGAGGCTCGTGCCCCTTTTCACGCCGCGCCGTCTTTCTCTCCGTGTGTAGTCCAAATTTGCGCGTGGCTCGCCCAGCGACCTGGACCGGCGGATTAAACTGTCAAAAGAAGACACCGTCGCCCCGCGGCTATCGCTCAGACAACTGCATTCGATCGCGGCGACCTCGCGAGCTTGGACGTGGGCGCGCTCAAGGTCCCTGGGCCGCCGCGCGGTGTTTTGGGTTGTCTCCGAAATTGGAAACACCATCGAGACCCCTTCCCGCGGGGTGATGACGTGGCGCCGCTGTTCATTTGGTCTAGCCGCGCTCCCGCCATTGCTTGCGGCGTCGCTTGGAAAATGACCAAACGCGCCGCCCCCCGCTTTTCAGCATTTTGGTGTTTGATGTTACGCATCATGCCGCTTCAGATAGGGCCATTCGGCAAGGTAATCAGAAATCACGTCCGATGAGCTAGCGCGCAATTGTCGGCCGCGGACGGCGACGCAAGCTCCACGATTAGAAGCCGTTGACGCGCGCGGGTCGCTGCCACGTATCTCTCAAGTCTTCTTCGATGGCCGTCCGATCAATGATCATGGCGACAGCCTTGAATTCCAGACCCTTGATCCGACGGATCGAACCGATTCGGACGCCAGGCTCAGCCTTGCCGGGATCGACGCGCCGTGCTTCGAGCTCAAGGAATCCGATGCCCTTCGCGGCCAGCGCCGTTTTGACTGCATCATGCACCGGCGTGACGCAGATTTCGTGGGATCCAATTCCGTCCCTTTCGGTCAGTTCCGATGCCCAGTTAGCGATCAAGGTACCGGCTTCCTCGATGGTGGACATCTTCCGGGCGGTCGGTTCGGGCCCTTTGAAAATGGAGCGGTCGCCCGTCGTGTCCGCCTTGCCGCCCTCGAGATCATCGATGTCTGTCCCTGCGAGCAGTGAGTGGGCCCAGGCACGAATCTGCTCGCTGGTGCGATAGTTGATCTTTAGGCGGCGCGATCGACCTACGACGTTGATGCCGGCCCGCGACAACGAAATCGGGGCCCTCCCGTTGATTCTTTGGTGGCCGTCCCCGACCATGAACAGAGGGTTGGTCGCTGAGTCGCCCCTGGAACTCAATGCCGCGATAAGGCGCAGTCCTTCGAGGCCGAAATCCTGAAGCTCGTCAACAAGAACATGCCGGTAGGCTGAAAAGCCCCCATTTTCGACGACCATTCGAGCCTGGTGGACCGTACCCTCGAAGGTCAATAGCCCTTTTTTCTGAAGGCTTCGGTTGAAATCCAAGAAGATGGGCCAAAGCCTTCGGCGCTGTTGTCGAGACAACTTTGGCCGACCCGTCCGAACCACGGTGAGATATTCTTCCTCAGCTTCGATCCCCATCGCGTCGATCACGCTCTCGTATTCATCCTTGAGGAACTGCGGGGCGAACTCACCTGCTTCCGTTGTAGGCAACACCGCATTCCAAACGTTCATAAGTTCCTGGTCGTCGGCAACCCGCCCACGCCAGTCTGACCGCAGGCATATAGTGCGCGCGAGTTGATGGAGATTGGTGACTTCAATGCGCTTGGCGGCCGGAGGTGAAAGCTTCTCGATCAGGTGCTCGATCGTTACCGAAAGATTCGTGGTGAAAGTGGTAACGAGAACTTTGTCCTTCGGATCAGTCAAGCCCTTCGCGAGATGAACCGCGCGGTGCATCAGTGCGACCGTCTTGCCTGTTCCGGCGGCACCATTGATCTTGATGGGACCGTTTGCGTTCCACTCGACGATCTTGCGTTGATAAGGATGAAGGAAAACGCGCCACATTTCGATATCTTCGGCAAGGATCGCGCGGAGGTTCTCCTCCCCCTCGACCAGAACGAGATTGAAGCTCGTGACCTGATCAAGTTTCGAGAAGTCGCCAGGGCTCTCTGGACGCGCGGGACCAGCGTCGATGGTGCCCAGTGTTTCCGTCAGTGCCTCTTCGAGCGACCGCCCGGCCGCTACCCAGAACAGGACCTGCGCAGCCTCCTCGGGGAGATAGGCGGAGACCTCCTCGAAGGCGTCGTCAGTGCGGATAGCGCGTACAGCCGGAATAAGAGCGCGGGGAACACCGGCGTGAAAGAGGTCGTCGTCCGTCAGTCTATTCAATGGATAAGTTCGGTAGTCTTCCGTTTGGGTGGCTTTGCCGTCCCCATTGCGCTGCGCGGCCTCCTCGACCTGCTCAACGTCGAAGACTTGCAGCATCCCAAGGGAGCCGTGAGCTTCAAAGCGCTTATTGGCGCACCACCGGTAAGCCTCGTCATGGTGGTCGACGTGCATCAGCAGGAAGGTATCGCCCCTTTCCGGCGCAATGACGATGGCGCGCCAGTCATCGCCGACCCGTGCGCTGCGAACCTTATCGTCGACCGCTTGCTCGATCTTCTCCAGATGAATGCTGCGTTGAGTGCTGTCTTCCTGGAATTTTCGAATGAGCTCGCTGACTTTCTTTTGAATCTTGGCGGGAAGGCGGCCGAAATTGGCCAGAACATCCCGATGCAGCATGAGCGAAGCCATCACACCTTCTCCTCACCACAGGCAAGCAGACGAGCCACCCACTGCGTCCCTTATGAGGTTCGTCAGGTGCGCCTGAACCAACCTCACCCCGCGCACGTCACACCATCTTGGAATGGCGAGCACCGCGATGCTGGCGGCATTGCGGACCTTAAAAGGCGCCAAAACCGACACCCGAATGTGAACGCCTTCACATACATCGCGCGTTTGTCCGAACATAATCCAAGCGTTTCCTCCCCGACTTGGCCCCGCCACTTGCGGGGCCGTTTTTCTTGGAGCACCACGCCCCGGAGCCCGGCGTTGGCACCACCCAGCTCGGCGCTTGCTACCTAATCGTCGCGCAACTCGGTAGGAATGGCGCAGCGCTGCCTCGGGCCCGGCTCTCATAAGCTGGCGGATGGGTGCGTCCTGTCTTGAGATGAGGGGTTAGCAACCTTCACTCAGCGTTTTGGTTTTACATTGGGTGCTGAAGTAGTTGACAATGAACAGGCCGGGATCTGGATCGCGTGAGGCATCAAGGTTGTAGACCGCAATCATCGTCTTGTAGCCGTGCGGATCGGTCACCGTCCACTCGCGCAACTGCATGTCCTTGGCGGAGAACATGAGCGCAAGCCGGCTGGTTCCAACCAGGAGCTGCCTTTCCTCAATCGTAACGGTGATGAAGGCGTTGTCCTGCGATACCGCAGTTACCTTGGTGTCGCGCGCCAAATCGATTTGATCGGCCAGCAAGTATCGCAGGGGAGTCTGCGACAATGGATGGAGATCCTGCGTCGCCAGATTACGATCACGCACGATGACGTAGTAGCCATCCGCGATGACCTCGATCGGGCTCGGCGGGCCGTATTCAAATCTCACTCTGCCGGGCTTCTGAAGATAGAATTTTCCCACTGACCGGCTGCCATCTGGACCGATCTGCACGAAATTGCCGGTGAGGCTCTGCAAGGACGAGAGATAGTTGCTGGCTCGATC
>JASHYD010000199.1 GCA_030043175.1 Xanthobacteraceae bacterium
TCGACCTCGCCGATGATCCGCCCGCTGATGCGCTCATAGGGTCCGACCGCGCCGAAGCTCCTGCCGCCGAAGGTCGGCGATTCGGTGTTGGCGATCACGACCTGTGTCACTCGAGCCTGCGCAGACGGCACACCGCAAAAAATCAAACCATTCAACGCAAGACAGCCGACGACGGCGGTCGTCGAAAACGGCGCTCTGGTCATTGTGCCCTCCCGCGGCAGCCATGCAAAAAAGTTCGATCTTGAAAAGATCATAACCGAAAAGGCGGCGCGGCGAAACCACTGAGCGGCCGTTGGCTGCCCGAGAATCTCCCAAAACATCAAGAGCGGTAAAATGTCTGATGCGAGCCGCAGGCGCGGCGCGATGCCCGGCAATCGACGTGTCGCGTGAGTTCTATCGGCCGGCCACCTCCGGTGAGCAAAGCGGCGCTGCTGCGTCGGCAGCGGCTTGATCGAGAAGTCCTTAGCACCTGTTTGGCATGTCATCGCCGTGCTTTGGCCAATACCTCACTGGCAACGCGGACCTCGATTATCGCGAGCGTGGTCACCCGATAGGCGCAATCTGATCGAGCCAATCCCCAAGTGCGTCACGTGAAATGTCCTGCGCCTCGTCTTCCATGTTGCGGCCGTGACGGGCAGCACGCGCTTAAGGCGCATCCTCTGTTCGATCGCGCAACCACCTGAGCCATGACGGCAAATTGTTTATGGCTCCGGTATCACGATATCAATTGACCTAGGCGGTGCAGGCACCTGCACCCTCCCGAAAAGCGACCCGACAGCTGGCGGGAAAAAGCTCGCGAGCAGTGTTGGCAGACGGCGGCGATCGGCGTTTGCGTGTGCCGTTTCGGCCCAAACTGCATCCGGCCGCCACGGGCTTTTTACATGTTTCACCTCGCCATTCATGACCGTTCAAGCGTCGCGCGCTCGTGCTGCTTGCAATAGGGGCTTTCGTTGCTGCTCTGGGGCGCGGCTTTTCGCGCTTCGGCAGCACGCTTATCTTTCGTCCCCCTCGCCAGCACCGCGATAGGACCGCGGGCGGCCGCGCCGCTCCTGCCGATAATCGGAGGGGTGGCCGCTGCCGGGCTGATCCCGGGTGTCTGCCGCCACGCCGATAAGCGCGATGTCGGCACGATGTCAGTTGGCGCGCTCGCCGGCACACCGCTCGGTGCATGGGTTGTGAGCAAATCCGATCCGCTGCTCATTCGTTGGGCCATCGTGTTGTTTGCAACGATGCTGCTCGCGCTGTGGAAGTCGGGTTGGCGCTATCACGGCAAGCCCACAATTCCGCTCACCGGCGCAGCGGCTGCTGAGCACAGCTGCGCAAATCGGCGGGCCCGCGGTTGTCGCTATCGGCTCGGCCGTCCCATTTCGCCCGAGACGCTGCGGGCGAACATTGTTCCCTACTTTGCAGCCACGACGGTCATTCTCGGCACAGTCTATCTTGCCGGCGGTCGGTTGACCCGTCCGGGCGTCAAATTGGCATTGATCACGGGTCCGATCGTTGGCTCTACGCCGACGTCCGCATGTTCGGGCTGGCCAGCGAAATCGCCTTCTGCCGCTTTGCGTTGATGCTGCCGCCACCGCTCTGGGCGGGCCAGTGCTCGATAACATCACGCGTCAACGCCACCGGCAATGATCATTCGAATGCCGCGTCGATCGGGACGCGATAACCGTTCGCCAACCGGTTGGTCTCGTTGGCCATGCCAACGACGGCGAGGAGTTCGCCAAACATCGCGTCTGTCATGCCGGCCTTGCGGGCGGAAGCCGTATGGCTCGCAATGCAATATTCGCAGCCATTGGTCACGCTCACCGCGAGGTACAATAACTCCTTAACCACAGGGCTGAGCGCTCCCTCGGCCATCACCTCCTTGACGCTCTGCCAGGTGCGCTTGAGCAGCGCTGGGTCGTTGGCCAGGTATTTCCAGAAATTGTTGACGTCATCGACTTTGCGGCTGCGCTTGATGTCATCGAACACGGCCCGCACCTGCGGGCCCGCGTCGGCATATCCGATCGGTTTCGGTCGGCTCATCGAATTCTCCCTCTCTATTCCATCTCGACGGAACAAGCTTTAGGTTCGGCCCGATTGAAGCTTAAAGTTCGGCCGCAGTGCCGGCAAACAACGGAGCACGAAGTGAAGCCCGCATTTTCGCAGCAAGATATCCCTGTCTGCGCGCCACCCGATCCTCATCCGAACAGGCCGAAATTCGAATTTCCGCCATTCGCGTGCGACTGCCACGCCCATATTTGCGGACCGCAAAGTGTCTACAAGTACATCCCTCAACGCATCTACTCTCCGCCCGATGCGCTGTTGCCGGAGTATCGGCGCGTTCTTGACGCGCTCGGGTGCTCTCGCGCGGTGCTTGTGCAGCCGAGTTTTTACGGAACTGACAATTCCGCCATGCTTGCGGCCATGCAAGCGGCGGGCCCGGCGTTCCGCGGGGTGGCGGTTATCGGCGACGACACAACGGCGCGCGAGCTTGAGGCCATGCATCTGGCCGGGGTTCGCGGCGCACGACTTAACATTGTGGATATCCGCGAGGACAAAGGGCAGCTTCCCCTCGCGCGCGTCGCGCGGCTCGCCGACCGCATCAAACCGTTCGGCTGGCATATCGAGTTCCTGATGCATGTGGACGAGTTTCCGCAGATCGATACGACTCTCGCGGCGCTGCCGGTCGATGTCGTGTTTGGACACCTGGGGTACGTCAGGACTGAAAACGGCATCGCAGCCTCCGGATTCCAATCGCTGTTGCGGCTGCTTCGCGAGGGACGCGCCTGGGTCAAGCTAACCGGCGCTTATCGCATATCGTCGCAGACCTTGCCGCATGCGGATACCAATGAGTTCGCGCACGCCCTCCTGGACGCGGCTCCCAACCGGGTCGTGTGGGGCACCGATTGGCCGCATGTGATGACGAAATGGTCGATCCCGATGCCTAACGACGGCTCAATCGCCGATCTTCTGCTCGATTGGATTCCCGATCGAGCGTTACGCCAGCGCGTCCTTACCGACAATCCAACGACGCTCTATGGCTTCCCGTAACCAATCCCCGCCTAAAGGCGGGGCTTTACGCTGCGACCGAAGCAATGCCCTTGAGCGCATAGGATTGCTATTCAATCGTGGGATAGTTCTCACAAACTTCGCGGCCTTCAACAAACTCCGCCACTGGGCTGTTGCGCAAAGTTAAAGTCTCTCGGCCGGCCCCAACGAGGCTTTGCGAAACATCGTTTAGGCTTAAACGCGCAATCGATCTCGCCATAATGCGATGGCCGATGTGTCTATCCGGCGACTCTGCTCATCGCCGGGAACCGAGATATCCGCAGTGTGCGACGGCAAACGTCAACCGTCCGAAGTCAAACATCTAAAAACGGCTTGCCTGTAAAGAAACCCGATATGCACCCTATACGTGCAACACTATCCAAAATACACCGTTCCCGCATCTGACGGGAAACGTCCACCCCCCAGGTTGGCGATCAGAATATTGGCCGAGCGCAAATCCGATCGGCTGTAAATTCCGTCATTATTTGCGCTTGGCGCGCACCTTTCTTTTCACCGGTTTCGGCGCCGCATCCTTACCCATTCCCACGATCTGAAAATCATCGAGCTTCTTGCCTCCCTTGAGAGCAGCCGCGAGCCATCGCGGCTTTAACCCGCGTCCTGCCCAAGTTTCGCTGGGATTTTCAGGATTGCGGTATTTCGGGGCGACCTTTCCTCTTACGCCGCGCCCGATCGCAGCCTTTGCTCGACCGCCAACCATCTCAACGCGCGAAAGCTTGGCAAGCTCGGATTCCAAAGTACGGCGCTCGTCAGCGACCTTGGTCCCCAATACCGCATCGATTTTGCCACGGAGACCGACAAGTGCGTCGATCGACATCGATTTCAAATTCATAACAAGCCTGCTCCATCTGACGATGGCTTGGATTATAGCGATCCGGCCGCAAATGCAAGTCAAAAGGATGGTGCCGAGCGGGGACGTCGCATTTGAACCTTTTGATATCGCTTTACAAGAAGAAGATAAACCCGCGTTGCGCGCGCACCCCGCCGGCGCCGAGTTTGAAAATAAAGGCATAAACGGTTAATTCAATCAAACAGACTGTGGGCAGCCTGACCTCATGTAAAGACGGAGATATCATGGCCGGTGTAAAGCGCCCGTGCCGTCTGATCATACACGAGCGAATACCGATTCATTACCGTGGTTCGCGAGCACCCCGGCCGTATACTCGATCGCACCGTCATGTCCGCGTTCCAAATCTCAAAGACGGTTTTCTGCCTGCGCGCCAGCCGCGGCGTGACAGCAGCTGGTCAATCGGCGATAAACTTTTACAGTAACTTCCTGCAATTCACCGCCCGTTATCGGCGAGCGCGCGACCCGATCCTTTCGGCAACAAATCGGATGGCGCCGCCCCCCTGTATTGCCGCCGATATTTCTGGTGTTCGCTCCACCGGTGCGCCGCACGGATCGCCGCCCGGTGCGATGGCGGCGTGGACACCGGAGCCCTTGGACCGACGCCGCGCGGTTGCGGGTCGATCGACGCGACGTCCGCTGTGCGGGCTTTGTCAATTCGTCAACGATGGCGGTGTATTTCGTGAACCTTTGCGCGCGGTCGCGGCCCCGCTTCGCCCACAGTGTTGATCTCTGCTTGGGTATTTCGGCAACCAGAAGCGCGAGACGCAACAGATGCTGACCGAGATCGGCAGCCAATTCTCGCAATTTTTAGCGAAATCTGTCGCGTGAAAGCTCACGAGCCGAGCCGGGTCCTCCACTCAATGGCACTGCCGCCGAATGACGGGAGGTTTTGAAACAAAGCACCGCGCTCCCCGCTTCCCAACACGCGCGCGTGAACGTGGGGTAGGTCGAAAAGTCGCATGAAAGGTCATTTGGCAACCGGCTCACTCATTGTATCGACTGTCGACTCCAGAGCAAATTCATCATGTCGATTGTGCAACGCAGCAAGCACGCGGATTGGCAACGCCGCAGCCCCTCTTGCAATCTGCCGCGATGTCGGTCATGCGACACGCGGCACGCACGGGGGTGTAGCGGACCTCAAATCGGCAGCAACTGGCCGGGCAGCAATTTCGAATCTGCGATTCAAATTGGTCGCCCCGGCCGCAACGCCAGGAGCTAGAAAGATGGCGCTCGTCGTAGCACGCGACCTGGTCAAACGCTTTGGCAGCCTGACCGCGGTCGATAAAGTTTCGTTTTCGGTGAACAGGGGCGAGGTCGTTGGCTTTCTGGGGCCGAACGGCGCCGGCAAATCGACCGCGATGAGGATCATCAGCGGCTTCATGGAGCCCACCTCCGGCCAGGCGTGGATCGACGGTCACGACAGCCACGCTGACCCGATTGCCGCCCGCCGACATCTCGGATACCTGCCGGAAGGGGCGCCCGCATACGCGGACATGACGGTCGCCGCGTTCCTTGAGTTCATTGCCGCGATGCACGGAATGGCGAAGCCGAAGGCCAATGCGCGGCTTGCCGAGCTCGTCGATCGCGTCGATCTCGCGGAAGTCTGGAATCAGCGCATCGAATCGCTCTCCAAGGGCTTCAAGCGCCGGGTCGCCATCGCGCAGGCGCTGGTCCACGACCCCGCCGCACTGATCCTTGACGAGCCGACCGACGGCCTCGATCCCATTCAGAAATACGAAATGCGGGATCTGATCCGCTCAATCGCGCCAAAGAAAGCGATCATCATCTCGACGCACATTCTGGAAGAAGTTGAAGCGGTCTGCACCCGCGCCATCATCATCGCCAAGGGCCGTTTGCTTGCCGATGCCACGCCGGCCGAATTGCTGGCGCGCGCGCCGAGCAATGGCACCCTCGCGCTCGCGCTTTCTACTGCCGACCCGCAAGGGGCGATTGATATTCTTTCGAAGCATCCGGGCGTCGGACACGTCGATGTCGTCCAACGCGTCAATGGCGTCACCCGGATCGCAATCCGAATTGCAAAGAGTCAACCCTCACCCGACGAGATAACGAGCCTGCTCGGCCGGTCGAACGTCGCGGTCACCGAATTCTACATGGAACGCGCGAAGCTCGACGACGTGTTCCGCGAGATCACAGGCCACGGTGCGGAGAACTGACATGCGACCGGCATTCATTGTATTTCGGCGTGAATTCGCCGCTTATTTCGCGACCCCGGTGGCAGCCGT
>JASHYD010000200.1 GCA_030043175.1 Xanthobacteraceae bacterium
CGCAATGATACCACGGCGGCAGCCGTGGCGCGTACGGCTTGCAGAGCGGCCAAAGCACCGGCTTCGCGCTGCCACTCCCCAGCGAGCAGCCCTGGGGGTTTGCCCCGAGAACGCTCGGCCCGAATGCGTCGTAAACATCAGACAGCCTGACTGCCCTCCGTACCCCTCAAAAAGTGAGAAGTTAGGTCAGGGCCGCCGTGGATTTCCCCACATCGTCCGCGGCGGCCCGTCTTTGAGTTGGGCGATGCCTTGGCCTCTCGATGCTACCGGGAGGCCAAATGCGATTTCACGCTAATCGCGAGTGCCGCCCGCCCGCATTCTCGTTCCCTCGTAGACCAACGTCGCCGCAACGGGTAGGGCAAGACGGAGAAAAGTGAGCAGGTCCATGCTGTATTCTGATATTGCTCGCGATCGAGGCGATCGTTTTTTGCGATCACCAACGGCCTTGACGGCAGCCTTCCCGTTGATACCTCACCGGGTTTCATCGCAGCGCTGGCTGCGGCCGTCAACGCGATTGCCAACGGATCACAGCACAAGACCATCAAGGCAAGGAGCCACTGGATTGCCGTCTCTTGATCTGCGACACCCAACACCCGCGGCGACGCACCTAATCGGTGCCGCTTCCGGCGGGCCTTCTTGATTCCCGTTAGGGGCGAGGCTTAAGCCCCGCTCGCCATTTGACGGTATTCAACCGTCCGCCGTCTCGTGTCAGTTCTCCACCGGAGCCGAGCCTGACCCAACAGCGGCGCGGCAACCATCGGCGCGGAGGCGGCGACGCTGTTACGCACAACTGTTCCACAAATGGCGGCAAGCGGTAGCTCGACCGATCTTACCGGCAGGATTTCGGCGAAAGTCGCCCAGACCAATCATTGGACCCATCCAGCAAGCAAAGCTGCTTTTGCAGTTTTTGCCGCACTATGGCGCTCGAAGTTGCGACCCCACAAAATATCCACGAATATGCGATGTGCCCAAGGGCGTCTGCCGACGCCGGTATCGCCTGTGAGCAAAGTGAGGGAGAAAAATGCGTCCGTCACATCGTCTCGCGGTCTTCAGCGTGCTGGCACTGCTGTTTGCGGTTCATCCGCGCGAGGCGGTTGCTCAACAGATCGCTTTGATCAACCAGGCGGACACGGTGCTCTATAACGGCAAGATCGTTACAGTCGATGCCGATTTTCGCATCGTGCAAGCTGTGGCCATACGCGACGGGAAATTCATCGCGGTGGGCACAGACCGTGACATCCGTGACCTGGCCGGTCCCACGACAACGAGTGTCGATCTGCAGGGTCGTGCCGTGCTACCTGGCCTGATCGACTCCCATGCTCATTTGGAAGATGCGGGCGCGGCCGAAGATTCGGTTGCCTTGGGGGGGGCCCGGACCGTGGCCGACGCGCTGCGGCTCATCAAGGAGAAGGCAGCGAAGACCAAAGCAGGCGAATGGATTCGCGGCGGCGCTTGGCGGCCGGTGTCGCAGCTGGCCGAGCATCGCTACCTCACGCGCACCGAGATCGACAGCGTGGCGCCTGACAATCCGGTCTACCTGCCCACCGGCCACTTCGTGATGGCCAACGGCGCGGCGCTTGGGCTGGCCGGGATCACGAAAGACACCCCCAATCCGACCGGCGGAGAGATCGAGAAGGATAAAACCACCGGCGAGCCGACCGGCGTCTTGGCTGAATCGGCGACGCATCTAATCGCCGACATCGTGCCACCGTGGACCCTCGAGCAGCGGACCAGCCAGCTGAAGAAGTCGATGATGATCTTCAATTCCTACGGTCTAACCAGTGTCGTGAGCGGAGCGGTGAAACCGCGCGATCTATCCATCTATCAATCTATCCACGGCCGCAATGAACAGACGATGCGGGTGAGCGTCATGTTCACGCCGACGGGGGAGACGGCTCCCTCGGTTACGCTAGAGGATTGGGAAAAATTCTTCCAAGAAGTCGGCGTGTCGTCGGGCTTCGGCGACGACTGGCTTTCCTATGCGGCGATCAAGCTGGGGGTCGACGGTGGCATGACTCTGCGCACGGCGAGCACCCGCGATCCCTACCCGGATGATCCGTCCTATCGCGGCTTTCAGACCATTGAGCCGGGCCGCTTGAACGCGCTGGTCACGATCGCGAACCGCTATAACTGGCGTGTGGGCATTCACTGCGTGGGCGACGCGGCGATAGACACGGTTCTTGACGCCTATGAGGCGGCCGATAAAGAAAAGTCGATTCTGGGCCGGCGTTTCATTCTGATCCATGCGAGCCTGATCCGGCCGGATCAGATGGAGCGAGCTAAAAAGCTGGGTGTGCGGGCAGACGTCCAGAATGCCTTCATGTGGAGCAAGGCTGATACGGTGGCGCGGTTTCTTGGTCAGGCGACCGCGGAGCGCGCCATTCCCACGCGCACCCTTATCGATATCATGGGCATCGAGAACGTGGGTGGTGGAACGGATTATCCGGCCAACATCCTCAATCCATTTATCAACATGTCCGTGATGATCACTCGCAAGGACATCAGTGGCCACGTCTACGGCAAAGATCAGGCAATCACGCGGCAGGAGGCAATCAGACTCTACACGTCGTCGGCGGCTCGGTACACGTTCTCAGAAAATCGCACGGGATCGATCGAAACGGGCAAGCTTGCCGATCTCGTCGTTCTGTCAGCGGATATCCTCACCGTGCCTGACGACGCGATCAAGGATATCCGGGCGGTGAGGACGATCGTCGGAGGCAGGACCGTGTTCCTGCGTTGAAGATCGCGCGGCCGCCAAGCGATTTCTAAGTGCCGCAAACGGAAGCTGTATTTGTCGGTGAAGCTGTCGAAGCCGCCGCCGCTCATCAAAGTCACGCCGAATGGATTGGCGACCGGCCGAGCTGTGGCGCTATACCGGCTGTCTCGCAGATCACGGCCAGCCGGGCGTTCTGCCCTTCGGTCCGATCGAGCTGCAACTCAGCGGCTCGAGCGCGGCGTGGTCGAACGCAGATCAAACTCGGGACCGCGATCGAGAAGGTGTAGCGGGGACGGCCTCAATCCCGGACCGGAGACCGCCGCACCAGCATGGCGCGATCTGGCACGGCGGCCGGATCGGTGGTCTCGCCGGTCAGGAGGTTGAACCCAGCAGCTTTGGCTGGTCGACCGTGTGTCACGGTCCAACCAATGCTTCGACCTGCGATTTGGTAAGCACGCGAGCTTAGGTGATCGCCCCATAGAGCGCCTCACCCCTAGTCTGTTGTGGCGGTGCCGGAAGTCAGCGGCCACGTAGGTACAGCAGTCCTGATGCCAGCTGTCGGGCAGCGCGTGACGCAAAGCCGCCGTGGTGTGGCTCGAACGCTTTCACCGGCTTCCGATATCTGACTCATCGGTAGTTGGGATCAGACTTCATCCTGCGTAGCTGCGTAAACCGCCTCTGAAAGTGCGATATTTAGCATGAATGCAGTCACCGCTTCGTCAATAACCGGGGCAACATCATGGATTTCGGTCTCGGCGCGATTAATGGCGCTGCGGAATACCGGTTTGAACGTCGCGATATCCGCAATGTCCGGGAAGTCATAGAATGCCAGCGTCTCCTGATTCAGGCCCAGCGACTTTATCAACAACTCCTTCATGATCAGACCACCGCTCAGGTCGCCGAAGTAACGAACGTAGACGTGCGCAATCAAACGTACGCCACCGCCGTTGGCCGCCGCGGCGATGGTCTGCGCATAGCGCTCGCCCTCCGGGAAGAGTGTCAACGTTGGTCTACACTGTGGTCCGAAAAGAGCATGAAGGTCGGATTCGATCGCGGCCGCGCGATAAAGCGCGCGACACGGTAGGCATCGAATCCCGGGCGAATCGAGGTGCCGGTCCAGCCCGCGTTCGAGTTCCCGATATGCGGGCAAGAGGTTGTGAAGCAGCTGTGCATACCCCCTTCGGGTACCACGGGCGTGCAGTAGCTCGCGGATAATGCCGCTGCGTTCGGCCGCAACATGCAATGCGCGGGTTCGTAGCCGCAGAACGTCGGTGAGCTCAGTGCGCCCCGCGCTAATAATCTCTGAGTCGTGCATCTGCGCGCGACGCGGCATTGTCATCAAAGCCGGTTTTATTGGAATGATTTTCACGATCTCCTCGTTGCAGCGCGTTCACCGTGGGGCACGTCAGGCGCCACCTCAGACCTGAGGGAGCGTAATCAAGCTCGACCTCACCGTCCACGGCCCGCTTTGCCATCGAGGCGATGACCGCGCTGCCGAATCCCCGCTGCTCTGGTGAGGAGACGGGCGGCCCTTTGCGCTCGGTCCAGCTTACGGCGAAGCTATCGTTCACAAGCTGCCATTCTATGTCGACACAGCCGGCGTCCACCGATAGCGCACCAAATTTGGCGGCATTGGTCGCAAGCTCGTGAAGTGCGAGCCCGATGGCTTGGGAAGCGGCGGCATTGAGGCGAAGTTTCGGGCCGTGTACCATGATGCGAGCCCCTATAAGATCGGCGAGGTGTGCGAGCTGAGCGAGCTGAGCGCGCACAAGGTCCTCGACATCAACCCCTTGCCACTCGTTGCGGACCAGCAGGTCTTGGTTGGCCGCGAGCGCTTGTATGCGCTCGGAGAAGCGCTCTACAAAGTCTTCGGGTTCACGAGCCGCCGTCTGTCGGGCGATCGCCTGCACGACACTGAGCATATTCTTCGCGCGATGATTGACCTCACGCATGAGGAGTTGAACCTGCTCCTCGTGAGCTTTCCGATCGGTCACGTCTTGGGCCACACAAACAAATAGGCGTCGTCCATCCGATTGGGTTCCGAGAGCAGAGGAGACCGAGCTCCAGATGCGCTCTCGGCCATCTTTGGTGCGGATCATCAGTTCGGCCCGCTCCACCTCAGGTTTTCCTGAAATGATCCGGCGGATCTGCTCTAGTACTTCGCTCGAGCGTTCGCCATAAGCGCGAGCGGTCCAATCCTCGATTCGGTGCAGTTCTTCCCTCGAATAGCCGGCCTCTTTGAGCCAGCTTTGACTGAGAGCAAGGATTTGTTCCCGATCATCGAATAAGAGCATCGGGAATGGCGAGTGGAAGAGCGAGGACCTGAACCGTTCCTCGCTCTTGCGTAACTCCTCCTCGGCATGTTTGCGCGCCGTGATATCACGGTTCGTCTCAAGCGCATATGTCTCGCCGCCGTAAGAGACGCGGACATGCCGGCTTTCGACTATGATCTCACGCCCGTCATGTGTGGTATGGGCGAGTTCTCCATACCAACTACCCTGCCGTGCGATTTGCGCTTCGATTTCTTCGATAGGAGTGGGAAAGACGGCCCTAAGCAACTCGTGGCTGCTGCGCCCAATCGCTTGTTCGGGCGTATACCCGTACAGGAGTTGTGCGCCCCGACTCCAGTACGCGATGCCCCCGCCGATCTTCCAAGCGAAAATCGCGTCGTGCGACTGATCAAGCAGGTCGGCT